>DASQID010000257.1:0-3251 GCA_035631775.1 Acidobacteriota bacterium | reverse complement strand
CATTCACGACGGAGCGATAGGCGAAATCGTCGAGTGTCGCGCCAACTGGAACGGCGGCAGCATCTGGGTCATTCCGCGCGAGGCAGGCTGGCAGGATTCCGAGTGGCAACTGCGTAACTGGAACTATTTCACCTGGCTTTCGGGCGATCATATCGTCGAACAGCACCTGCACAATCTCGACGTTATCAACTGGGTTATGCGGGATCATCCGATCAAGGCAACCAGCCTCGGCGGGCGTCAGGCGCGCACGGATCGCGTGTTCGGCAACGTCTACGACCACTTCGCCACCGAGTTTGAATACGCAAACGGCATGCGCCTGTTCAGTCAATGCCGGCAGATCAACGACTGCACGAACAATGTCAGTGAGGCTGTAGTCGGAACCAAGGGATTCAGCAATTGTGGCGACTTCGTTCATGCTGCCCAGGAATGGCGCTATGGCGGTCCTAAGCCCAATCCATACGAGCAGGAACATATCGACCTGATCGAGAGCATCCGACGCGGCAAGCCACTGAACGAGGCCCGAGCTACGGCGGAAAGCACACTGATGGGCATCATGGGACGCGTCTCAGCCTACACGGGAAAGACCGTGACATGGGATCAGTTGCTGAATTCCAAACTAGAGCTCATGCCCACCAACCTAGAGTTCGGGCCGATGCCGGTAGCGGAAGTAGCCGTCCCCGGCAAATACGCGTTCGAATAGGATGTCCTTCGCGTCTTAGCGGTGGCCTTTTAAAATGCCACCGCCAAGGGCTGGCGCAAGAATAACTTCACATTTTGCTGCTGGCCCCCAGGCCCACTGGCGAGGCGCGAGCGACGATCTATACCCGGGGTGGTATGTGAGGAGCGAGCAACAAAGCCAGCGGGCCTGCGGGCCGCAGCCTGAAAGGGCGCGGCGGCGGGCGGGCATCTGCTTCGTTGCCGCTCCTCGACGATATACACCGATATCGCCTGCGTCGCGCGCCTCGCATCTGCCCGCCCCAGGAGCGCCGCAGGCGCGACGGTGCTCGCGCCAAAATGTAAATTTATTCTTGCGCCAGCCCTAAGACCCAAAGACGCCAAAACAGGTGTTGCATCCTCGCTGAAAGTTAAGTGGTAGATCCTGTTTCAGACGAATCGGGCTAGTCTGCCGCGCGCTTGAGAACGCGCTGAATTGCGGAATTGGGCGAGAGAGTCTCCTGTGCTGAGCGGATTGTAATCGTGGGAATGGCACCATGTTCTTCGTGTATCCTCATGCGCAGCTCCTCATCAGCATTTCGTCCCCCAGCCCTGAGTAGCCTATGGTGCGGCAAAGGTCTCCCAGAACATAATCGTTGAGCGAACACCCTCCTGTGCGCTCCAACCCCTCAGTGCTTTGCTGCCAACTTCTGAACAGGTGCGCCTGCGCGAATGAGAGGCCTTGCGCGGTGATCTCATTCAATCCCTCGCCGACGACGACGAAGCCATGCCCGAGCGTGCCAATATGAGGAACCCCTTCTCGATGACCGAGCTCAGAGTGCCTGTGTCGACGAAGATGCGGCCACCCTGCACCTTGACGCTGGCCGGTCCGGCTGCGGCTAAATTGGTGGCAATCCTGCTCTCTTCCCGAAGGTCAGGCAACGAGTGCACTTTAGCATTAGCGGATCCCGCGACGGCCCCGGTCGCCGCTCCCTTCAAGAACAGCCTGCGACTCAGAACAGGAGTCCCTTTGCTTTTAGCCATGTCCTTCCCTCCAGAGTGGATTAGTCCACCATGCGGATCTTGATATCCCGGAGCGCGGCTTCAGTGATCCAGGTTGCGATCCCCAAAGGCTGCGATAGCAACACCTCTGGACGAATCGAGATCTGGCGCCCCGTAGTCACCACATCGACGACACTCTTGTCGTCGATCAAGGCCTCGATCTTCCTGGGAGTCACCCGCAATCGAATGCGGTACCAGCGGTTCTGGGCGAAATCGCCGACGGTTGAGGTTTCGTTCTCCGATGCGTCCATCCCGTCGATGCTCGACAGCCCCACAACGCTTCCACCCCAGCCACCGACAATCAGACTGCATGGAGAATTCCCGACGGGAAATGTGAGCCCGCAGAAGAAGTCATTGCCTGAGGTCTTCATCGCCTCGAGACTGATCTCATAATTCATGTGCGGGATCTCGCCGCCGACCCAGGTTATGCCGGAAAGAGTGGCTCCCATCCCAATGATGATCTTTCCGTTTTGGACCTTTACCTCTCCCTCTCCCCCGAAGTTCGTCGATTTCCAATTCGTCAGTGTCTTGCCGTCGAAGAGGCTTCGCCACTCCTGTTTTTCGGCAGGCTTCTGCTGCAGAGTGACGGCAGACAGACCGGTCCATGACAACAGCAGGAGGCCTACCAGAGCCCTGGAAACTCCCAACCGACACTTGCAGGTATTTGTGGCAGCCATAGTCAATTCCTTTCGAGTTGTATGGCCAGATTCTACAGCTTAAGGGCACGCGCAAAAACAAGATCACATTTTGGCACAGAATATAGTCATGTGCGGACGGTCATCGGGTCGCCGCCTCCCGCTGCGACCCGCGCCGGTCTGATGACCAGCGCCACAGGCGGTTTTTTTCGTGCCGATTGCGAAGTTAAATCTGCGCAAGTCCTAAATGCGCATGGAGCGCAACAAAGGCTCCTGATTATCCCCGGTTGCAGTTTGCAGGGGATCAACAGGGAGTTTTTCCCGTGAAGGAATGACACCGAAATGCATCTCCTAATACTTTCCAACCAATATAACAGTGTGAATCCAAACAACATAAGCTCACGAGTTCGACTGGCACGAGGGTTGCACAGCCAAGTGTGGGTAAGTATGGGTGTTATACGAAGACAAAAGGAGAGATTGTATGAAGAAAAGTATACTCGTCTCAATCTTCGCGGTGGCATGCCTGGCCGCCGAGGCACGGGCTGCCGATCTTACGCTGTACACCGGATACCTCAATCCAGGAGGTCTCAGTTTTTCCAACATCGTAAATGGGCTTGAGATTCGAGGCAGCGCTATCTACGGGGCCCGCTTTGAAACGGATTTCCACAAGATTATCGGACTCGAGCATACGATTGCCTTCAGCCCAAATCTGTTACAGTCGAACATATTTCCGATCAGCACCGAGGTCCATGGGTTTCTGTATCACAGCAATCTCGTGCTTAACGTGCCGATCGGCCATATGGTGCCATATGCTACTGCAGGCATGGGATTGTTGACCCCTTACGGACCCGGATTCAAGCCTTTCGGCACCCGGTTTGCCTTCAATTATGGAGGCGGGCT
>DASQID010000256.1:0-3396 GCA_035631775.1 Acidobacteriota bacterium | reverse complement strand
TCATTGTCGTAATCCTGTTGCCGGCCTGGCTTGGTATCGGATTTATCCTCTATTTTTTGCTGCGCGAGCCGCTCCCATATCCTTGCCCGCAGTGCGCTGCGAATGTGAGCGCGCGCTTCAACTTCTGTCCGAGCTGCAAGTTCAACCTGCGGCCAACCTGCCCCGAGTGCCGAAGAGAGGTGCAACTCGATGACCGCTTCTGCCCTCACTGTGCCGCAGAGTTGAAGGGCGGACATACCACCGGCCTGCAGGGCAATACGCCTGCCGGCACCGATCTCGGAGCCGCAGTCTAGAAAACTGTGGCTCGATCTTTAACCCGTTCCAGGATATCGAACGGTGCACTCACAGGAGAGGTGTGCCATGCAATTCTTCCTTCAGGATGTCCGGTTCGGAATCAGAGTCTTGCGAAAAAGCCCGGCCTTTACCTTTACGGCAATACTCATCCTCGGCCTGGGGATTGGCGCCAACACGATAATTCTCAGCGTGGTGAATGCTCTCGTCTTTCGTCCCCTGCCGTATCAGGATCCAGGCCGCCTCGTCCTCATAACGGCAGGAAGTGAACGGCTGAAGACCTGGGGCGGAGCCCTCTCCTATCCCGACTACCTGGATTATAAAAATCAAAGCCGATCCGTGGAGAACATGACGGCGTTTTTCCTTGACGGCATCAACCTCACAGGCGGGGAGGAGCCGGAGAGATTGCGATGCCTGAGAGTGTCCCCTGAGGCAGTGCCGCTGCTCGGTCTGGCGATGAAAATTGGCCGGCCATTTCTTCCGGACGACGACGATCAGGGCAGGAACCCGAACGTAATCCTGAGCCACGGTCTGTGGCAGAGACGTTTCGGCTCCAGGATGGACGTTCTCGGCCGGAGCGTGACCATCAATGGTGTACCCCGTTCCGTGGTTGGAGTCCTCAGTCAGAAGGCCAAGATGGGATTCCTGCTTGGCATCGAACCTGACTTATGGCTGCCCCTGATTCCCCCCAATCCGCCGCAGCGCAGTTCCCGCTACCTCATGGTTGCCGCTCGACTCAAAACGGGCGTTTCGGTGGAGCAAGCCCAAGGTGAGATGGCGGTAATCGCGGGCCGGTTGGCACAGCAGTATCCGGAGAGTAATACCGGCTGGCACGCCATGGTCTCGGGACTGCGCGGGGAGGTGGACACGATAGCCTATGTCCTGCTTGCGCTCCTCGTAAGCGCTGTCCTGGGTATTGCTTGTACGAACGTTGCCAACCTGGTTCTGGCCCGCACTTCGGCAAGAGCCAAAGAAATTGCCGTGCGGGAGGCATTGGGTGCCGGACGGCGGCGCCTATCGCAGCAACTGCTTACAGAAGGTCTGCTGCTGGCCTTTCTGGGATGTTGCCTTGGTGTTCTGATAGCCTTTGGAGCCTGCGATCTCATACGGTCCGCCTCGGCAGGATCAAACATGGAAATCGTGGATGTTCGGCCGGATGCCGTAGTTCTTGCCGCTACGCTTCTTCTACTTCTGATCACAGCCTGTGTGGTGGGATTGGCTCCAGCATTGAGGCTGTCCGGAAGCAGCCTGAGTCGGACTCTGAAGGAGGGTGGCACAGGATCCTCGGGAGGTTCGTCCAGGAATCGCCTTGGGAACACTCTCGCGGCTGTCGAAATTGCTCTCTCGCTGGTACTGTTGGTCGGGGGAGGGCTCGCGATCAAGAGTTGGTTCCGCCTGTGGCATGTGGACCCGGGATACACAGCGGAGAACGTTCTCACAGCACGTCTATCGCTCACAGAAGCGAGCTACCCGGAGAAGGACCGGCAGATTGCCTTTTTTCAGAGTCTGCTTGAGCGCCTGAAGGCGCATTCCGAGATACGCAATGCCGGCATTGCCAGCGCGCTGCCGACGATGGGCCCCCACTCCCCGTTCCTCATTCAAGGCCGTTCCAGGACTTCGCTAGGGGAAGAGCCACAGGCCCGCTGCACCTCCGCCAGTCCCGGCTATTTCGAAACCATGGCTATTTCTCTGAAGGCAGGAAGACTCTTCTCAGGGCGCGACACCGCCGGCGCACTGCCTGTTGTGGTGGTCAATGACACACTGGCCCGGAAATACTGGCCGCACGGCAACCCCCTCGGGGAGCAAGTTGAAGTGTGGGGCAAACCGCGCACGATCGTCGGCGTTATAGGTGACCTAAGAGGCGTGCCGCTTGCCATGAGGCCGCAGCCGGAGATCTACCTCCCGTTTCTCCAGAACGCAGGGAACAGCATGCTGCTGGCCGTGAAAACAGCCGGCGATCCTCCGGCGATCGCAGCAACCCTGAAGCGGGAAATCGGCGCCCTGGATGCGAATCAGCCTGTAGAACAGCTTCTGACGATGGACAGGATCAGGGCGAGCAATATGGGTGTGATCACCCTGGGTTCCCGCTTGCTTGGGATTTTGGGTGTGGCTGCCCTGATGCTGGCGGCAGTCGGACTCTATGGAGTGCTGTCGTACTCCGTTGCGCAGCGCAGCACGGAGTTCGGTATTCGCATGGCACTCGGTGCACGACCGGGCGATGTCCTGTCGTTGGTTCTCAGACAGGGAATCAGGCTGGCGCTTTGCGGCATTGTGCCCGGGCTCGCCGCAGCATTCCTGCTCACGCGCGTTCTTTCCAGGTCGCTTTACGGGGTATCCGCCCTGGAACCTCTGATTCTCTGGGGCCTTGCCCTCCTGCTTGCCGCAGTCTCGCTCGTCGCGGGTTATGTTCCTGCCCGCCGTGCGACACATGTCGATCCCATCATTGCTCTGCGCGCCGAATAGGTCAGGCAGACTTCAGACGTCGTACCCACGGGACTCACCCTCCCGTCAGCCAAATGTGAACTTATTTGTGCGCGAACCCTAACCAGTTTCTGTCGCGAAACTCCACGAATTGCGCATCAGTCCAGGCCCTGGAGGGGCCAAAGCAAGTAGCCGGGGGCGCAAGCCCCCTGATAGGATATTGCATAATATCGAGCCCCCGGCAGGGGCGAAAGACCTTGTGCGGCATTAGCTTTCTGTCGCCCCTCCAGGGCTTAATGCTACGCTTCGACCCAACCCCGGGCTTGCGCCCGGGGCTAGTGCGCCTGCAAGCGCACGGTTTGTAGTACTGAACAGAGGGGTGAAAGTCCCCTTCAGGTATACGTTCTCCGGCCTGTAGCCGACTGCAACTGCGTCGTCGTGAGGCGGGGTGGGGAGCAGCAGGAGGCGAACGGTCCATCCGTAGGATGACGAACTCGATTCGGCCTGCCAGAGCTGGCGAGCCTGCTAGCTGTTGGTGAAGCCTAGCAGGCTGCTGAAAAATCGTGACTTTCAGTAATCGGCACTCTCAAAATGCGATTCGACGATATCAGCGATAGGAACTTTTTTGGTATCTCGGTGCTGGGTGGAGGATCCGTCGGCCTGATCTCAGCCGCCATTCCCGAT
>DASQID010000255.1:0-4853 GCA_035631775.1 Acidobacteriota bacterium | reverse complement strand
AAGGTCAAGGATAGCCGTATCCGAATTCTGGGCCGCAAGCTGAACAATGTCCGTATGGATGCTCTCAGCAAGCCGCACATAACTGCTTTTGTGAACTGGCGCAAAGGCATGGGAGTTAAGAACGCCACCATCAACCGCGATCTGGCTGTTTTGGATCACATGCTTGAGTGGGGTGTCAGTGAACAATATCTGCAGTGCAATCCTGTGCCCAGCATTCAGAAACTGACGGAGATTAAGTGGGAAGGGCAGCGCCCGACTGACACTGTCGTGGACGCTGTTTTCGCGAAGTTGGATACACGAGTGATTCCCCTGTTCACGTTCATGCGTTGGACGGGATGCCGACGTGAGGAGGCGTTGTCACTGAATCACAATCAGATCGATTGGGGCCGCGAGGAGGTGTTGTTCCACGACAACACAAAAAATGGCAAGCCTAGGCGAGTTCCGCTTGAGGAGAAAGCAATCTGGGCGCTGAAGGCGCAACCCAGAGTATCTGAGTATGTCTTTTACCATCCAGAAAGCTTAACCCGTTGGGATACGTGCAAGAAACCATGGATGGCGGCCAGGGAAGCAGCCGGCCATCCATGGCTGCGGGTCCACGACCTTCGCCACGCCTATGCGATCAGGCTGGCTGAACAGGGATGCCCAATGCATTTTATTTGTGAAGTACTGGGCCATCACAGCCTGGAGTTCACTCGTAAGATGTATGCGAAGTTCTCGCCGGAATCAGCATCGAACGCTGTGCGAAACTTCCTTGGAAACGGGCAGATTGCCGCAAAATTGCCGCAGGCAGCAAATTGAACGGGTTTTTATGGCTTTGGAACTGAGGGTAAGTAGTCTAGAATCAATGCACTGTGGGCGGTTAGCTCAGCGGCAGAGCATCGGTCTTACACACCGGGGGCCACAGGTTCAAATCCTGTACCGCCCACCACTATTCATGCGGTACATGCGGTCGCGATGAAATCCCCTCACGATTCCGATCAAACATGTGTCTCTCAAGCCGCTCAACTCATAATGGTATGGAGCCTCGAGCGTTGGCTTTCTTTCGATGATTGGAGTTTCGCACGCAAGACACTTCATTTGTGCATCGATTATATTTGTCTCGGCAAACCTTTTGGCTCTGTGCTAATTAAATACCGAGGTGAATATGCAAACCCCCCTGCCTATCCGCGTCGAACTCACCGAATTTGAACAGGCGCTTTTTGATCAGATCGATTTTGGCGGAGACGCGGGGCATCTTGCCGCCTTAGCTTCGGGCAAGGCATCGCGTCAACTGATGGAATCCCTGATTAAGCGAAATGCAATACCGGGCGTGAGACTAGACTACTTCACGAAGCCTTTCCCTGGCGGGCGGGGTAAGTCTTACATGGAGGCTTTTCGACGGAATTTGCGGGGTAGGCACATCTTTGAGGACTCCGGATTTGTCCAACGCTTTGTTCGCTACTTTGTATTTGGGCCGGATCTGGCGAAACGAACAATAGAGCGGTTTTGCGAAATTGCAGCCAAAGATAACAAAGAGGAGTTGAATCGATTTGTTCGCCGGGAGACGCGTAACGCGGGGCGTATGAATCGACGCAAAATGGCCGACGATTTCTTTAAGCTGGCCCTCGAATGTTTCCCTGATGATCCGCTGACCCCGGAAAGGATAAGGAATGCAGCGATGCAAGCGAGGTGATTCAGGGTGCGCCTGGGGTGCGGAAGCGCGGCCAAAAATGCAAGATTTTGACCTATCTTGCTCTCGTAAGTCCCTTACACTCAATAGGCGCAACGCTTACCGACAGACGTCCCACGGGATAGTTCTAGAGTGCCTATTTTTTCGAAGGCGGACTTTTCCAGGATCGGAAGGAGAGCTGTTCAGCTCTATAGGCAGTTTGGATGAGGAAGCCTGTGCCGCCTCCGACAGGATCCAACAGCGTCACGGTCCAAATCGCTTCGCAATTATGGCTTCTCCTTCTGAAACAACTTTCGATGCGGCTCGAGGGACTTGGTGTTGAAGCGTTCCACCAGCTTTTGGCAACTACTCTGTAAATCCTCTTGTTCCACGGTCAGCAAGCGGTAATCCTCCATGAGACTGCAATCCTCAAAAAATCCCTTGGGGTGGTACAGAGTCAGCCAGGTGAGCGCGATTCCCATCGGGGTCTTCTCTTTGTTGTAAACCTCCAGGGCAATGACGTTAATGGTGTAATCAGGCTTGGCTTCCGAGAGGTCAACATCGCCGAGCGAATCCAAAGCCTGCTTGAGGCATCCTTCAACTGTAGACGCAATTTCCGAATCGCCCGAAACCTTGAGAGCAGTCCGAAACCTGGGTGTCTTGGCCTGTTGGACTGGGCCGGAAACCAACGCAGAACTGAGCACAATCAGCGGCAGCATGTGCTTGGTCATGATTCGCCTCCAGCACAATAAATAACGGCCCCGACGAAATACAGCCATACATAGCCGGGTAAAGCAAATCGGGCCAAGTTCAATATAGCATACGGGCTGTTATCGACCTTCCAAGCCCCTTCGATGATGCAACCTGCCTTCGTCTCAGATATTTGCCTCACGCGTCCCCGCATTGCGAGGGATCCCTCCGTACGCAAAAGAGTTCCGTTGATTCGGAGCCACCGTTGCAACGAACGGATCAACCACTTGCGAGTGAAACAAAGTGCATGCTAGAGTAGAAACCAATTGGTGGTCCGAAGCCAAGGGAGTCGCCGGCATCGGACGGGGTGTAGGTAAGGAGCGTAGCAAGATAGAGCAGCAATCCCGCATTCGAGACGGGTCTCCTCGCAGCAGGTGCGAGCAGGCAAAACCGCGGAAACTCCTGTTTATTCAGCCTACCTGTGACGCAGTCGTCCGTGTGGGTTGCGTATCAGCGGCATAGCGCTTCTGTCAGGCCTGGAACCGGGCACGCTCCCTTGTGAAGATGTGCTCCATGCAAACGTAGAGGGCCACAAACTCGGGGCCTATGAGTACTGACCTTGTTCACAGGATCGCAGAGGAGTCGCCGGATGCGCTCGTCGTCACGTCCCTCCAGGGCAAGATATTGCACTGGAACAAAGGCGCCGAGGCCATCTTCGGGTACACGATGGACGAGGCGTCTGCAAAGTCTCTCGAGGAACTCATCATTCCTCACGACAAGGTGGACGAGGAAAAGAAGTACCTGTCGAAGGCGATAGAGTCCGGACAGGCTATGTTCGAGTCCCTGCGGCGCACCAAATCCGGGTCGCTGGTATATGTCGACATTTCCATCAAGGTAATCCGAGACGCGCAGGGGAATGTGGAGTTCATCCTGTGGGATCAAAAGGACGTCTCACAACTCAAAGTGCAGCGTGACAGTATACTGATCGAGGCCCGATTCCAGTACCTGTTGGAATCTACTCCCGATGCGATCATCATGGTCAACGGCACCGGGCGGATTGTCCTGGCTAACCGGGAGGCGGACGAACTCTTTGGTTACGATCGATCGGAGTTGCTGGGTCAACCCGTCGAGGTACTCCTGCCTGAGCGCTACCGCGCGGACCACATCGGCCACCGCTTCACGTACCTCGGCCAGCCTCGCAGGCGGACGATGGGCGCGAGTCTGGAGCTATATGGGCTGCGCAAGGATGGGACCGAGTTCCCCGTGGAGGTCAGCCTCAGCCCCCTCTCCACCGGGGAGGGCAATCTGACAATGAGTGCCATCCGCGACATCACGAATCGGAAAAAGGCAGAGGAGAAATTCAGAGGCCTGCTCGAATCCGCTCCCGATGCCATCGTCATCGTCAATCGAAGCGGGAACATAGTGCTGGTGAATTCTCAGACCGAGAAGATGTTCTGCTACCCACGCACCGAACTCCTTCATCAGCCAATAGAAATACTCGTTCCGGAACGGTTCCGCGGACGACACTCGGGTCATCGCAACGTTTTTTTCGGCGATCCCAGGGTGCGCCCGATGGGGGCAGGACTGGAGCTATATGGACGCCGGAAGGACGGATCCGAGTTTCCGGTCGAGATCAGCCTCAGCCCGCTCGAGACTGAGGATGGCAGGCTGGTCAGCAGCTCGATTCGGGACATTACCGACCGCAAGCGGTTCGAACGTACCCTGCAAGAGAAGAACCTGGAACTGGAAAAAGCAATCCTCGCAAAGGACCGGTTTCTGGCAAGCATGAGCCACGAACTGCGTACGCCCCTAAATGCCATTATGGGATTTACCGGAACACTGCTGATGAAGCTGCCGGGCCCGCTGACGGCCGAGCAGGAGAGACAGCTCAACACGGTCCAGACGAGCGCGCGCCACCTGCTCTCTCTCATCAATGACTTGCTGGATCTGGCAAAGATAGAGTCGGGAAAGGTCGAGCTCAACTTTGAGCCTGTATCCTGCCTGGGTTTGATCAAAGAGGTGTCCGATTCTCTCCGGCCCCTTGCGGAGAGGAAGGGACTCGCATTTGAGGTGTGTGTTCCCGAGAGTGACCTCATTTTGCGAACCGACCGGCGAGCACTCAACCAGATCCTCATAAATCTGGCCAACAATGCTGTGAAGTTCACCGAGCAAGGCTTGGTGAGGCTCGAGCTGAGTGGGCGACACGACGAAGACAAGACCGAAGCGGAATTCCATATCACCGACACAGGCATCGGCATTAGTCCTGAGGAACGTGCCATGCTCTTTCAGGCTTTCAAGCAGATCGGCAGAACCAGGACGCAGCGAAAAGAAGGCACAGGGCTAGGATTACATCTCAGCCAGAAGTTGGCCGAGCTGCTCGGAGGAGTGATATCCGTTCAGAGCGAGGTCGGCCGGGGCACCACTTTTTCACTCGTGCTGAGAGGCCGTTAGGTGCGGTGCCGATGAGCGAGCGCATTCTGCTTGTGGAAGACAACGCGGCCAATCTCGACCTGAT
>DASQID010000254.1:0-5640 GCA_035631775.1 Acidobacteriota bacterium | reverse complement strand
ACGATTGACGATTAACGATTGACGGGACGGGGATTGTTGATGCATCTCGTAGCCCGTGTGATCAACGAGCTCTCAATCGTAAATCGTCAATCGTAAGTTTCTTCATCGGGGCGTGGCGTCCGGCAGGCCGCCATCAACGGGGATCGTGGCCCCAGTGGTGGGGGTCATGCGGGTAGCAAAGAAAATAACGGCCTTGGCCACGTGGCGCGCGGTCACTTTAACCTTTAGCAGGTTACGGTTTCGGTAGTATTCTTCGAGTCCGGCCTGATCCAGGCCGCGGACCCGCATTCTCTCCGGACCTATCTCGGTCCACAAGCCCGATTTTCGGTCGCCGTGGGAAAAAACTGCGTCAGGCGCGACCATGTTGACCCGGACGTCGATCTCGGCAAGCTCCAGGCTCGCGATGCGAGCCAGTTGGTGTGCGGCACTCTTCGTGGCGCTGTAGGCCCCAAATTTGGCGCCGGGTGCGAAGACGTTTTTGGTTGACACCAGAATGACATCGCCTCCGGTCCCCTGGTGTCTAAAGTGACGCGCAGCCTGTTTAAATAGAAGCAAAGTACCCTCGACGTTTATCCGTTCGAGTCGCCGGAAGGATTCGAGATCTAATTCCGCCAGCCCGGAAACGAGCGCAACACCCTGGTTTATGACAAGGATATCCACTCCGCCCCAGGTTTGAACTACCCGATCGAACCCGGATGATACTGATTCCGGGTCGGTCACATCGAGAGGAATTCCGACCACGCGCGACCTAAAACCAGCCCGAAGCTCCTCGACGAGCGCATCGAGGTTTGGGCCGGGCAGATCCGTGACGGCAACGTGACAACCCTGCTCGAGAAGTTCGTGCGCAATTCCGGATCCTATCGCCCCTGCGGCTCCGGTAATCAGTGCCGTCTCGCGCCCGAGGGGAAGAGGTCTTTCATTTCGAAATTTGGCATGCTGAAGGCTGCGGTATTCCATGTCAAAAAGCTGGCCTTCGGAGATCCCCCTGTAACGCCCGCCCATGGCGGCGATTTGAGCCTTCACGGCCAGCGTATGAGCAGTTATGTCACGGACGATGCCTGCAACGGAAGCGTCTTCACCGCTGCACAGCGCACCGAGGCCGGGCATGAGGATAATTCTCGGAAGTGAATCCAGGCGGGCCACATCTTTTGGCATGCGCGCCTGGTGCCGTTCCACGTAGGCGTCATAATCGGCTGCGAATCCTTGGATGGCCAGTTTCATCTGAGCTCGAAGCTTCTCCAAGTCGCTGTAAGACGGCTCCTCAATCCAGAGCGGCAGCGCCTTGGTACGGATGAGGAAATCTGCCGTCAGAGGGGGAGTCAGGGCGATTTGCTTGCCAAGTCTCGAATCGGTGAATTCAAGCACCTCACGAGTGATCAGCGGCTGGAGAATGGTGCGGCACCAGGGACGGTCCATGTCTCCGGAAGAGCGCGCGAGCAGACCCCTCACCAATGGAGCAACCTGTGGGAGCCTCCGCTCCGCCTCGGAAACGGTTGTTGTTGGGTTGGAATCCACCGTCGGGCGACTCCTGTGTGCCAGATACTCTTCCGCTCTGGTATTCAGTTCGATGGTCGTGTCGTAGGATTCGCGCGCACTCTCCCCCCAGCTTACGAGTCCGTGTTGCATCCAGATCATCGCTTTGCTGCTGGGATTGGCTTCGAAGGCGGCCGCAGAGGCTTGGGCCAGCTTGAATCCGGGAGACACGTATTCCAGAATGAGAATCTCCGGACCCAGCACCTCTCTTACCAGATCCTCTCCACCCTCCTGATTTGTCAGCGCGAGGATCGCATCCGCGTGAGTGTGGTCGATGAATTTCTTGGGGATGAAGGCATGCACCAGTGTTTCGATCGACGGAACTGCAGCACGTGAATCGAAGAGATGAGTACAGAACTCGTTGACCATGTCCTCATCTGACAGGGAGGGGAGAGACCGGAGCTTTTTCAGGTATTCGAGATCAAGCCCCGTGTAGCCGTTCGGCTCGATCCCGGCCATGTTGTTTCCCGAAGCCTTCACGAAGATGACCGGAACCCTTTGTCCCAGGATATTGGTGCGGAAAGTCTTGACCGAGTTGTTCCCCCCGCCATGAAGCACCAGTCGGTCCTGTGAACCTATGATTGTCGAAAGATAGGTCCTTAGGGCAAGGTCCTCCCCCCACTTCGGGCCATACCTGGCAATGTATTCGCCGACGCTTGCGTCGGACCAGCAGTTTTTCATGAGATGTAACCGAGTATTGCTGAGTTTGGAATTATCACCGGAGACGGAGCCGTTTTCAACCGAACCGTGATTGCCGGTGGCTGCGGAATAGGTCGAAGCAATCTGAATCATTGCGTCTTGGCCTCTTCGCAGTGGCTCTGCTGAAGCCTCTGCGTCGATGACAAGACGCAAAGGATGTTTCTGCCGATTGTCCTACAGAGCCCACATCTCCTTCCGTTCACTCTTGACCGAGAGATAATATTCGTATGCCTGCTCCGGCTTCATTTGCTCGTGCACGACCCTCCGTACAGCCTGAAGCATGGCCGCCGGTGCATCGGACTGGAAAATATTCCTGCCCATGTCGACTCCCGCGGCTCCTTCGGCAATCGCCCTGTAAGCCATCGATAGAGCATCAGCCTCAGCCAGCTTTTTGCCCCCCGCCATTACCACGGGCACGGGGCAGGAGGCAGTGACGGTCTCGAATCCTTCACCGACGTAATAGGTCTTAACCGCATGTGCGCCGAGTTCGGCGCAAATGCGACAGGCTAGCCGAAGGTATTTTGCATCGCGCGTCATGTTCTTGCCCACGGCCGTTACTCCCAGAACCGCGATACCATGGCGGTTACCCAGGTCGACCAGACGGGTTAGGTTCTGGACGCTTTGCGTCTCGAACTCGCCCCCGATGAATACCTGCACGGCCATCGCAGAGACGTTGAGTCGAACCGCATCTTCGATATCCACTGCAATTCGCTCGTTGGAAAGCTCCTTCAGAATGCTCGGGCCTCCGCTGGCTCTGAGCACCACGCCCTGGGGGTAGGTGGGAGGAATTGACGTTCGGAGCATTCCGCGCGTGAGCATCAGGGCATCGGTGAAGGGAAGTAGCGGAACGATTTTGACATCCACCCGTTCGAGTCCCGTGGTAGGTCCCTGGAAATAACCGTGATCGATGGCCAGCATGACCGTCTTGCCGGATCCGGGATTGAAAATTCTTGCAAGACGGTTCTGCATTCCCCAATCCAATGCGTTTGAACCTTTTAGGAAAAATGCTTCGTTATTTGCCGGCTTACTCAGGCAGAAATCCTTGGTCTCGATTGAATCCTCTAAATCCGCCATGTACTGTTCTCCTCTCCGCGGTCTGTGATCCCGGCTGGTTCCGCAGGCTGCGCCCGCAAAAGGATTAGGCCACCTTCACCAATCCAAGATAGAAGTTTTAGATTCTCCATGCAATTATTTTTGCTCGCCGACTAAGGGCTGGCGCAAGAATAAATTCACATTTTGGCGCGAGCACCGTCGCAGATGCCCGCCCGCCGCCGCGCCCTGTCAGGCTGCGGCCCGCAGGCCCGCTGGCTTTGTTGCTCGCTCTTCACATACCACCCCGGGTATGGCTCGTCGCTCGCGCCTCGCCAGCGGGCCTGGGGGCCAGCCGCAAAATGTGCAGTTATTCTTGCGCCAGCCCTAAGGCTGCGCTCGGCCATGCCCGAGAGCGAAATCTTCCAGGCGGGACATTCCGTCGCGCCGGGGCAGATTCCTTGTTATCTTGAGGTCTCTCTGGTGTACGCTAGGTGAGTCTGGATTGACCCGGATTGTGTATAATGGCCGCGAGAACCCCGGATTCAAGTCGGGGACGAAAATGGGACGGTCCATCTGGGATCAGACTCGGGGCGAGGGGTCGATCACCTGGGTAATGAGCCGACAGCAGCGCAGCTGCAATTGCCGTGGATTTGATTGGCTACTCGCCGGTCCGCAATCCGCCGGGAGAGATGAGCTTAATGGGATTGTCCACTGCCTCCTGTCGCCGGCGAACAGTCGAATTTGAGACTCGAAATGATGCCCTTTGACAAGCTTCGTGAAGAATGCGGCATATTTGCTGTGGTAACGCATCCGGAAGCCGCGCGTTTGACTTATCTCGGACTCTATGCCCTGCAGCACAGAGGACAGGAATCGGCAGGTATTGTCAGCGCAGACGGCCGAAGACTGTACGCTCATAAGGGAATGGGGCACGTCGCCGACGTGTTCGATGAAACGAAGCTGGGGAAGCTGCCCGGCAGTTCCGCGATTGGACACGTCCGGTATTCTACCGCAGGCGACAGTTCGCTGGGCAATGCCCAACCGATCCTCATCGACTGCTGGCGAGGTCCAATTGCGCTCGCACACAACGGTAACTTGATCAACGCTGCCCAACTGCGGCGAGAGCTGGAGCGGGACGGCGCGATATTTCATTCGACCAGCGACAGCGAGGTAATCCTGCATTTGCTTTCGCGTTCGAGGAGGCGCACCCTGGTCGAGGCATTTATCGACGCGCTAAGAATCATTCAAGGAGCCTACTCGCTTGTCGTTCTGACCCCGGAATACCTCATTGCGGCTCGCGATCCGAGAGGATTTCGCCCGCTCTGCATCGGCCGTGTCGACGGGCGCTATGCGATCGCGTCCGAAACGTGCGCTTTTGACCTGATAGACGCCGAATACCTGCGCGACATTGATCCGGGTGAAGTTCTGCGCCTCGAGAGCGACAGCTTGGAATCTCAGTTTCCGCTACCAAAGGAGAAGACTGCGCACTGTATCTTCGAACACATTTACTTCAGCCGGCCGGACAGCCTGGTCTTCGGCCGCACCGTCAATGCCAGCCGTCGCCTGCTGGGCAAGTACCTCGCCCGCGAGTATCCCATTGAGGCGGATGTGGTGGTTCCGGTTCCCGACTCGGGCGTATCTGCGGCTATCGGCTACTCGCAGGAAAGTGGGATACCGTTGGAATTCGGCCTGATCCGGAATCACTACGTAGGGAGGACCTTTATCGAGCCCAAGCAGTCCATACGCAACTTTGGAGTAAAAGTAAAGCTCAACCCCGTCAGAGAAATTCTGTCCGGCAAACGGGTCGTTCTGGTGGATGACTCCATCGTGCGCGGCACGACGAGCAAGAAGATCGTGCAGATCATTCGAAGCGTTGGGGCACGCGAGATTCATGTGCGCATCACGTCGCCGCCGATCATCGGCCCTTGCTATTACGGAATCGACACGCCGACGAAACGCGAACTCATCGGCGCGTCGAAAACGGTCCCGGAAATCTGCAGATTTATTTCCGCGGATTCGTTGGGATATCTGAGCCTGGAATCTCTTTTAAAATCGGTCGGCAACGGCAACCAATTCTGCTCGGCCTGCTTTACGGATCAGTATCCCACCGAGGTGGTTCACGAAGACCGGCAGAAGGAGCTTTTCGCCAACAACCTCCAGGAAATAATTGCACCGGCAGCGGAAGAGCCGTGAGGATTGACGACGGCCCTGAAATTTTCGGCCTTCCTTGGAAACGGATGCATCTCGCCAAACAGGCTCGCGGTCCGAACTGCAGAGAATGAATCCATGAACGGCAGAAACTCACGAAAGATGACGTATGCCGGCTCCGGCGTGGACATCGATGCCGCAGCAGAGGCAAAGAGACGCATTGGGAACCTT
>DASQID010000253.1:0-14393 GCA_035631775.1 Acidobacteriota bacterium | reverse complement strand
GGCCGCGACCGGGGGGTCTGATGACCTCCCGCACATGAATCCTCACTGAATAAGCGTTGTCGATTGGGCTGATACACCGGCCAGCTGCGAAAAATCTTCGGTAAAGAACAGCTCCAAGCCCAGGATCCCGTAGTCGCTCTTCACTTCGATGTGCCCGCTGCCCAGCGGAAGCGGCTGTGTGAAATACCCTGCCCCCGGGACCGAGTGGCTGAGGTACTTCGTGAGCTTCTGGTGCGGTGCCAGCGAATCGCTCTTCTGTGCGACCAGCGCGCCAGACCCGTTATATACACTCATGGTAAAGTCCACCTTCGCTCCAAACGGATTTAGCAATGCCACTCCCGTTTGATAGGTTCTCCCCACAGCCGCAGGCACCTGATGCGCAACATGAGAGAAAATGAGGTTACGGATCGGAATGGAATCCGCCGCCAGCGTTGCCGTCGACTGATGAACCCCATCGTTGTAAGTGAAGGCGGTGAAACCCACAAATCCGGCCTTGTCGCTCTGGGCAATGACATATCCGGTCTGAACGGATCCTGGACCCAAGCCAAAGAGAGTGCTCACGTCCTGCAGGAGTTGAGAGTTGGCAATCAGAGACCTTTCGACCGGAGTTCCAAGCACGTTCCCGCTGTCGTCATATGCGATAAGCGTTACATTGGCCGGCGAACCAGCGGTATTAACTATCCCGATCTGTGTCGAAAAACCGCCGTTGACGGCAATGTGCGGGAAGAGGAGGCGCGCCTCTGCTCCGGGCGTGGATGCCCCCAATGCCGTGATGGCTTGCGCCCCGCCGAAGATCTCAATGCCGGAGACGGGCCGATCCGATGCGACGCGCACGGACCCCGAGGCCGCACCCGTGAATCCGAACGTGAACTGGGCATTCGGCGCAACAGAAGCCGTCTTGGCGGTTCCGACGGCAGTTCCCGAAGGAGAGTATAAGGTGGCGGTGACGTTGGCCGCGTTGACTCCCGGATTGGACACAACATATGTTGCATTTCCTGCAGCATCAGATTCGTGCCGCATAAACACGAGGTTCCTCGTGGTTCGATCGGAAACGCTCACCCCGGTGGAAAAGTGATCGAAGGTCGCATCAAACAAGAGGAAGAAGCCCGTCAGGGGCTGTGCTGAAGTGGCCAGGACGCTTCCCGAAACGGAAGCAAACTGGTCGAAACCGAACAGCTGAAAAACGAGAATCGGAATTTGAGCCAAGGGACCCAGCGGCTGTGTGGCTGGATTCGTGCGGGCGGAGAACAATGTCCCGGTTGGATTGTATCCTGTGAAAGCCGCCGCTGTCGGGTTGCTGCCCGTGTTGAGCACCGCAATTCCGGTGGTAAAGGAATTGTTCAGGGTGGCCTGACTCCCGTTCAGCAGCAGGGGAAAGGTGAGCGGATAGGAGGAGTTGGTCTCCGTTGCACCCATATCCACATTCAAAGTACCGAAGCCCGAGGGGCTCGCGGCGACGCGCAACCGCCGGTTGAAATCCAGAAAAGGCAGCCCGGGGGCGCTATTGGTTCCCACTTCCAGTGCGGGGGAGCCTGCAGAGAGGCTGAAATCGTCCTGGACCGGATTGGTGAATTTCGGGTCGCCTCTAAGGTTGCCGCCCCCTGTAACGGAGCCGTCTGCAATGAGGGAAAACTGAACGTTGCTTGAACTCAGTCCCTGAAGGTCGCCGGCTCCATTGGAGCTGACAATGGTGTTGTAAACCGAAGCCAGCGCCCCGGACGAGAGGACGATTCCACGGAGAACATTCCCCGATATCGTGTTGTTCACCATGCTGACGTTGCTGGTGCCGGCAACTTCAATGCCGTCGCCCGATGTCGAGTCGGTGGAACGAACGACGATATTGTTGGTGAGCGTGGCAATCGTTGAGCCGGCAAAGCGGAATCCCCGTCCGTTATCCTTGATCAGGTTGCTGTCAAACAGGAGATCCTGGCCAGAACTGGCATATACTCCATAGATCTGGTTGCCGTGAGAAGTGTTTCCGACGATCCTTGCCGCCGGCCCGGCACTTGTGGTCGTGGACGGGAAAAAGCCAATTCCCGCCCTGTCATTGGTGTCGAAGGTGTTGTTCGTGATCGTGAAGGTCCCGTCGGCAATTTCGATTCCGTCTCCAAAGCTTCCGCTGTTCCGCGAGATTGTGTTGCCGTCGATCGTTCCTGACGACGTGTCGAGATTCAAACCCGGCCCGACATTGCCTGTGATGGTAGAGTTCAGGATGTCGACATTTGCACCGACGGTGTCGATGCCATCGCTCGCATTGTTTTGCACCGTCGTGCCGGTTACGGTCAATTGCGTTCCGTTGAAAGCGACGATGCCGGTTCCGGTCGAGTTAGAGATGACTGACTTGGTAACATCGACCGTCCCGCCGCCGTCCACCCAGATTCCGGCGGCACTACTGCCGCCGGTAGTATTCGCAATAGTGCACTGGTCGATTGTGACGGACGAGGGTATGGATGGAGAGGGCTGGTAGAGTTCGACTCCCGTGGTCCCCCCGCTGATCGTAAGTCCCTGGATGAGGACGTTCCTCACTCCCGCAATCAGGATGTTGGAAATACCGCTGGCGACATTGTTGCTCCCGTCCAGCGTGGGGGTCTGACCGGCAGCCGCCCGAATAATGATGCCATGGAGGGGCAGGCCCTCTGCATTGGTAGTGATCGTCAGCGTCTCAGCGTAAGTACGGCTATCCCTGATCTCGATTATGTTGCCAGGCCGCGCCGCGTTCAGCGCGTGGGCGAGCGTGGTATAGGAATCAGCCCCAGAGGCGTTCTGACTGACCGAGAGAATCCTGGAGGAGTCCGGCACGTAGTATCCGGCCCAGTAGGGGACCCTGTAAACGAAGCCCGTTGAGGCGCTCTGGACGGTTAGATAGCCCTGAAAACCTCCCGATTGGGGAGGAGTAAACTGCACCGTAATGGCCACATTGGCCGTACCATTGGGAGCAATTGGTCCCGTGGAACTTTGGCTGAGCGTGACGGAAGGTCCCGCTACCACCGGCTGAACGCCCAGCGTGTACTGATCCGCGCTTGTTGAGATGTTTTTTATGGTGAGAGTCTTCGCAAGAGAGAAGCTCGTGCTGTATGCCCCGGTACCGAAACTCAGGTTGGTAGGAGCAAAAACCGCCCTTGCAGCCGCGGCGCTTCCCATGTCCAAGAGGCCGTTCCCAACCTGCAATACATTGGGCGGGTTCGTCCCATCCACGGTCAGGTTCTGGCTCGCCGTGTTGGTGATGAGCGACTTTATGCTCAAGGCATCGTTCAGCTGGGGAAACAATTGCTTCAGCGCCGCGGCAGTTCCCGCAACCATAGGCGAAGAAAAGCTTGTCCCCTGGCTGAGTGTGAATCCGGAGGCATCGAACAGGCCCCCATTCTGATTGCTGCTCTGCGCGGCGGAGTAGACGTTTTCCCCAACGGCGACGAGGTCCGGTTTGATGGTGAAATCCGTGCCCGGCCCTGCGGAGCTGAAGGAGGAAACCACGCGGCTAGTTTCTGGAGTCGCGGCGAGCACCTGGCTGCTGCCGATTTGAACCTGCACACTGCCGGTATTAGCAGCAACGAACTGCTTGAGTGCCAGACCGCCGCCGTTGGAAATCATGACAGCCGGAATGCTGGTACCGGTAAGACCCGACATGGGAGAGATCCCGCCGGTGGGCTCATTGTTGTATATGATAACGGCCACCGCGCCTGCCGCCGCGGCATTGTTCACCTTGTCCGCAAAGAGGCATGGCCTCCGAAGTATCAGGGCCACCGATCCGTTCAGACTTCCGGATGGGAGTGAACTGCACGCCTGACCTGTACTGTCAAGCGTGGCGACGTCTACAACCTTTAACGAAGGTGTCTGCGTGGTCACCGTTGGACCGTCGCCTGGAGCATAGGCGATGGAGCTCAGGTTGGAGGGGACGGGACTGGGAGCTGTGACATGCAATTGAGCAGCAAATATTCGGCTGTTGGTGACCGATCCGACCGCAATCACATCGGGCGCGGCGCCGGGAGTATTAATTGTATGAGTCGCCGGTCCGTCATTACCGGCAGACATGGCCACAACGACGCCAGACCTGATCGTGTTTTCCAGGGCCACGACTTCCGGATCCTCAGAAGGAGGGACGTAGTCGAGGGAACCCAGGCTGAGATTCAGTACGTTCATACCATCGGTCACCGCGTCGTTGATCGCCGCAAGTACGGCAGCCGTGGTGGTTGAGTCGTTCACTCCCGGAGTCCCGAACACTTTGTAGTTGCCCAGGAATGCACCTGGCGCCATACCGGAGATCGTGGCGAGAGGGGCCGCCGTCTGTTTCCCGGCCGCGCAGCCTGCGACGAAGCTCCCGTGCCCCACTTCGTCAACCGCGGTCTGAACTCGCTGCGACTTGGCAAGCAGGCTGACATAGTTGCGGGCCACGATGACTTTGCTGTTCGTGAAGTTCGACTCTCCCCTGGGAAATCCCGACGGCGCAACGAGTGAACTGTCTGTAAACATCGGATTCGTGGTATCGATGCCGGTGTCGATGATTCCGATCCTTATACCTTTGCCGGCCTGGCTGCTCCCTCCCGACGCGTTCCATAACCCTTGCGCATTCTGCAGAACAGCGGCCTGATCCAACAACAGCCGCTGCGGGCGCGAAAAATAGACCTTCCTGACACCGGGTAATCCGCGAACCCGGGAATACAGTGAGGCCGGCACTCGCACTATGACTGCGTTCATCACTGTCTCGACGCTTCCCTGCATTTGTGCTCCGGGCAGACCGGACAACTGGTCAGACAGCTGGAGCTGTGCCGCGGCTATCTGCGGCCGATACGCCGATGCCTGCGCCGAACGGACGTCGAATCGCGCAGGTTGGCCTGGTATGCCAGCGGCACCGAGGATTTCCTGTCCCTCACTTGCCCTCAAGTATTCCACGACCGATGGAGTCGTGAGCTCGACAATCAGCTGCAGATCCTGAGTCCCTGGAAGCATCATCCGCGCAAGAGCGTGATTCGGGGCTGGTCTCTCCTCGGGAGTTGTCTGCCCGGATTGCGCCCGGAGCGGGCCCAGAACATAGCCGAGAAACACAATTGTCGCAGGCAGGGCAAGGCGCAGAAAATAGAATAAGAAGCGACTCTTCATGCCGGTACCACCCCCAAATCTGAGCACTGGTACTACCTATGTTCAAACCTTGCCACTTCAGCAAGGATACGGTTGCCTGTCCTTGGCCTTGGCGTCTTTTCGGTAGCTTTTTAACGAGCCACCGCAAAGACGCGAGGGAACGCACGGACCCAACTTGGTTGCGGCTATGCCGCTCCAAGTTTACTACCCGCCAATTTACGGGGTTAACCTGATACTGTTACATTCGCCGGCTGAATTGGCAATGGATCAGCCGGCTCAAATTCACTTCAGGGTGTTACTCGTGCTTCTCGAAATAAGCCATTCGGTTCTGGAAACATTATAGGCGCAGGCGGTACGAGGCTTGAAGAAAGGAGGCACGCCAGGGATTGTGCCTCCCTCCCAGGTCACTGAGTCGCACTATTGCGAGCATAGTAACCTTTGCGAGTGCGGACGGCGGCGTCCGGATGGTTTTCAACCTCCACGCGGATCTCCCTCCATTTGCCGTCGTGCGCTCGGTTGGTCGAGTTGTAGCCCAATTGATATTGGATGCGAAGGTCATCCGCTATCTGAGAGTAGACTCCGGATAACTCATCGATCTTGCGAGGCGAGTACATTCTGCCACCCGTCTGATCTGCGATCTGCAGGAGTTGATCTCTCGCTTCCTGATAGATGGCTCGTTGATCACCTCGCTGACGCGGGGACGGACTTGGGTATGGGGCAGGATTAGGGCTTGGCGTAGGCAGCGGCACAGGCCATGGAAACGGCGATCCGGGAAATCTCCCGCCTCGTCGCCCGCCGGGCCAGCCACCTCCACCGGGACGGCCCCCGCGTGTCATAGCTGGGACTTGACCTTCGGTGTCGAGGAATATCGTATAAATGATGGTATCGCTCTCCTGAACCCTCCTGAACAACTGGTCATAAGTGGTGCGGGAACCTGCGGAGTACCTTCCCTCGAGTTGATTGTCGATCCCATCCGTAAACACCACAATTGCACTCCGGCCCTCGATTCCGCGCATGTACCTGTCAAGGCAGGTCATCAAGGCGTCATAAAATGCCGTCCCGCCGCCGGACTTGATCCGCTGAATGGCCCTTTCCGCCGCCGCCCGGTCGTTGGTGAAACCCTGAACCAGCTCCACATTGGAGTTGAATGTGGCGATCGCGACCCGGTCATTGGCATTGATCTGCTTGGTGAAATCGATGGCAGCCTGTTTCATCAGGTGAAGGTAGGAGGCAGTGCTGCCACTAACGTCGAGCAGCAGGAGAAGGTTAAAGGGGGCTTCTGTCGGCAGGAACTGGTCGACCTGCTGCTGGACCCCATCCTCATACACGCGAAAGTCTTCCTTACGCAGTCCTGGGATGCTTCTGTTCGTCGCCTCTTCTCTGACGGAGACATTGAGAAACACTGAATCGACGTCAACCTTGAGCGCATACCCTCCCTGTACAACCACCGGCTGTTGCCCGTTTCCGGATGAGGGCTCGGAAGGAGTGCGCTGAGTTGAGGTGGACGTCGATTGAGCCCCGGTAGCATCATTTGCCACGGTGGCATTGCGGCGCTCTTCTCGGGCCGGCACGGCAGAGGGAGCCGGCGCCGAAGATGGGGAAGCCTGGGTCTGCGATTCCGCATCCCGTGGTCGAGCGGGCACGAACACGGTACTGCTGCCGGCGGGTCTAACCTGGGGCGCCGGCAAGCTCGAAGTAAGCTCTGAACCCACCGCGGGCTTCAGACGCACGATCACGTCGCCCTTCAGGCTCGCTGCATAGAGCAGCGGCCCGCCGGTTCCCAGCTGCTTCTCGAGCGAAGTCGCCTCGACCATCGGGTCCATGTCCCAGAAGATCTTTCCTCCTGCCCTGATCCAACCATGGAGGCTGAGCCCGCTCGACAACTCGCAAGATATATTGCCGGATGTCGATTCCAGCCGCACGTCGCCATGAGGCTGTACGCTGGCCCTATAGGTGATGTCGGCGATGTCGGTGCTGATCGTTGATGGGGAGGCTAGATCTTCTACCGTGACGCGCCCACCCGAACCCTGAACGCGCACCATTCCTTGAATTCCGGCGACGTCGACCTCAGGGTTTGCGCCTGTTATCGTCAGATTGGTGAACTTTGGGGCCGCTATTTCAAGGTCGACTGATTCGCCGAGGGCTCCTGAAAGCGAGCTGGTTACACGGATTGCAGTACCGTCCTTCCGGACGAGGACATCCGGCGAGCCCTTTCGCGTCGGATCGGCCAGAGTCCTTCGGATTCCAATCTCAAGCGTGGTGCCTTCGGAAGGCCGGATGCGGACCTTGCCGAAATCGTGAGTGATAAAGAGCGTGTCACCGGGCTGGATTGGGAAGGATTTGTTCCCGACTCCAGATCCTTGGGACAGTGCTCCGCCCGCAAAGGCCCCCATTGCCACTACGATAGCGAAAACAGAAATTCTGCTGCGCACCGACACCCCCGAGTTACTAAGAAAGATGCAGTATTTCATGTCGGGGTTCATTTAAAAAATACTGTGCGGGCGTGCCCGGCCCGCGCGGTGTGTCCCGCGCGAGAATAAACTCGGCTTGCACGAGCGCTACGGTTCGGGCTCCCAGCGCAAATCGGCCGTACAATCGCAGAACGGCTTGCCTTCGATGTGCCAGTGGGCAAGATAGTGCGCTATCCGCTTTGCATCGTCGAGACTGGCAAAGACGTGGTCGTTTCGCATCGGATTCCTGCCCGTAATGCACAGATACCAACTGCCCCGTGATGGCTGCACCACCCAGAGATGGTGCTCGAGGATTGTCGCTTTGTACGTAGTCAAACCCGTGAAACCTCCGGGCAGAGACCGCCGCCCCCCAACTCCTCTACTTACGAAAAGGGCGAAACTTGTTACATGGGGAGGCAAAACGAAATCTTAAAGACCTTAGGGCTCGCTCAAGAATAACTTCACATTCTGCTGCAGGCCCCCAGGCCCGAAGGGGCGCGGCGGCGGTCGGGCATCTGCTTCGTTGCCGCTCCTCGACGATATACACCGATATCGCCTGCGTCGCGGCGCCTCGCATCTGCCCGCCCCAGGAGCGCCGCAGGCGCGACGGTGCTCGCGCCAGAATGTGAATTTATTCTGGAGCGAGCCCTTACACCACAATTAACGTGCTCGTAGCGTATAATACCGGCGTCTCGGAAGCCGTGAGAGCCACAAGGCTCGTTCCTGGACTCATGAGGCCGTGGTCAGTTCTTATCATAGGGAGAGGAGCATGAGTTACAGTCTGAATATCCGCCCGGACGGTGCGTTGGATTTTGTATCCATTGGGGCCCTGGTACATCGTCTGGATCCCGGGATCATCCCGTTCCGCAAAGCCACAGGGTGTCAGATTCATGTGAGCGGCGGCGAATTCAACGTTGCAGCAAATCTGGCGGACTGCTTCCGCATGCAAACCGCCATCGTCACTGCAATGGTCGACTATCCCATCGGCGATCTGATCGCCGAACGAGTGAAGGCGATGGGTGTCAAGCCCTTCTATAAGAGGATTGCCCACGACGGAGTGACTGGCCCGAACATGGCCGCCGTCTACAGCGACCGCGGCCAGGGTGTGAGGGCACCGGTAGTATTCTACAATCGCTGCAACGAGGCGGCGGCGCTGTTAAAGCCGGGCGACTTTGATTGGGGCGTAATTTTTTCCGGCGGCGTTCGCTGGTTCCATAGCGGTGGAATCTTTGCGGCACTGTCGGAGACGACCTCGGAGCTGATCATTGAGGGGATGCGGGCGGCGAAGGCAGCAGGCGCCATTGTTTCCTTTGACCTGAACTATCGCGCAAAGCTGTGGAGCCGCTGCGGTGGCCACAAGCGCGCACTGGAGGTCATCGGCCGCATCGTAAAGTACGTCGATGTCCTGGTTGGAAATGAAGAGGATTTGCAGATGGGACTCGGCATTGCAGGCCCGGAGGTAGCCGCCAAGTCCAAGCTCGATCCGAGCACCTTCATCGGAATGATAGACCACGTCGTGAAGGAACACCCACACATCAAAATCGTCGCGACGACGCTGCGCGAAGTTCACTCGACCAATCGCCACAGCTGGGGCGCGGTAGCCTGGATCGATGGTCGAAGCTACGTTGCTCCGAACTGCGAACTCGACATCCTCGACCGCGTCGGGGGCGGAGACGGATTCGCATCCGGCTTTTTCTACGGAATCCTCACCGGTGAAGCGCCGGATGAAGCGGTCAAACTCGGCTGGGCGCATGGGGCTCTTCTGACCACCTATCCCGGCGACACAACCATGGCGACCGTGGAACAGGTACGGGCTTTCGCAAAGGGAGGCTCCGCACGAATTCAGCGCTAGGAGACCGATTCACCCTGTGCCAAACCGTTGGAAGTTTCTATCTCCTTCCCCTTCTGAGTCTTGGCGCGAAGATAAGCTTGCCTAACAGATTTGCAGCTCAGCAGTTTATTGGCAACATCTGCCATTCTGCGTGGCCGATTGCGACCACTCGGAGGCCCGCCCAACAGGTCATAAGAGGCCACCAAAATCGGTCAGGTGTGTCGATGCGCCGGGGGCACTGGAGGAGTATAAGATTGACTTGCTGTTGACTACGCTAGCCGATGCACGAGCAACAACTACCGACGGATCCAACGTCGCTGCCCCGGCACTTTGCCGGGGCCGATTCTGACTCACCGATATACGCGTTACCGTTGGGGGCCGCTCCCCGGAGCGGCCTCTGATGTCCGGGACGCGGCGGCAAGGTACGCGGAAATGACGGGTTTGGACACGTCGAGTTGCGGACAGTCTATCCAACTCGCCCACACCGGCACTCTCAGGTCGTCACTGAGAGTGCCGTTTTGTTTTTTCCTCACAGATCCACAAGTCGTCCCAAGTCAGACTTCGAACGGGGATCCCGAATCGAAGAACCCCGCAATTCCAATCCGCAATCGACTGACAGCATGGCGGCGATGATTCCGAAAACCCTTGCCGCGAAGGGTTCCCTCTATATGATCTCCTCGCGTTTTTCGTCCCACTGCACGACCCGATTCTGGCGGTAGGATGCGATTGCCATTTGGCACGCCACCGCGGAGCGGAAGCCGATTTCAAACGGGCAGTTCGGTTCCTTCCGGCTGCGCACACACTCCATGAAATTCTGCATGTGAAGATAGGTGGAGTCGGATCCGCCGACGATATCAGGAGGCTTGGCGGGAGCACTTTCGGGCGTTTTGCCGGCAGACGCCGCCTTACCCTGCGGTTGGTAACGAATCTCGTCGTTCTCGTTGCGAAGGATCGTGCCCTTGTCGCCCAGAACCAGATCATCACCTTCCCCAAAAAAGTCGTTGCCGAACATGGAATTCCACGTAAACAGGATGTTCTCCGTCTGATTCATGGAGACATCCATCGTGTCGGGCACTGCCATTTCCGGTGAGAGGTAATTCCCTCCGGTCATCATCACTTTGGCAGGGATCTTGAGGCTCAACAGCTTGTACCAAAAGCCGACTTGGTGGACCATGTTCTCGAACACATTGCCGCCTGAGTAGTCCCAATAAAAGCGCCAGTTTATGACCCTGTTAGGGTCGAAGGGGTACGTTTTGGCTTCTCCCTGAAATGCCGTCCAGTCGACGTGTTGCTGATCGCAGTCGGCCGGGATAGGCCTCTTCCATCCCCCGTAGCGCGCGTTCCTGTAGTGATGCGTGTGGAGCGCAGTGATCACTCCCATCTTTTCCGGCCGAAGTAGGTCCCGAGCCTGTGCCACCGCAGAGCTGCTGGTCGACTGAACGCCTATCTGCACAACACGGGCGGAACCCTGGAGCGCTCGCCGCATCCTCTTGGCATGATCCGGATTGAACGCCATCGTCTTCTCTTGGTAAATATCCTTGCCAGCCTGGATGGCGGGAACGAAGTTCAGCGCATGCTGATGCTGCGGCGTTGCAATGAGGACGGCATCTATACTCTTGTCGTCCAGAAGGCGTCGGAAGTCCTGGTGAGTCTGGATTTGCGGGGCAAATTTCTTAACCTCGTCCAGACGGCGCGAGTAAACATCCGCGACGGCTACGGCTTCGGTGTTCGGGCAGCGAAGAGCGGTCCTGAAGATCTCCTGGCCGCGGCCGCCGGCGCCAATCAGGCCGAGCCGTACGCGGTCATTGGCCCCCAGCACACGGCCGGAGGCAACTTTTCGTGATGCCGCAAGCGTCGCAGCGCCTGCCAGCATTTGTGCAACGAATTCACGACGAGTTGACATGCGTCTTCTCCTTCAAGTGTCCATTCACCTGATGCTACGGCCAAGGTTCTGTGACGAAAAAGCCAGTTCACCTTGGTGCCGGCCTTTGAGCCGGCTGGCGATGTGGCGCTCGCGCGACAGTGCTCCGGCCATTTCGCCACAGATCCTAAGGTTTCGCGCAAAGCACATTCACCTACCGGCGAAGAGTGCCGGAGGCGATTCTACCATCACCCCGCCGATTTCGTGCGACAACTTCGGCAGTGCTGGCGCAGGAGCCAGCAAATGAAGGGAATGATCAATGCCTGCCGAAGCTCACGCTGCCAACTGTCGGGTGAATTGTCCAAGTCCAGGGAACCAAGGGAATTCCCCGCCCGAAATTCGATGGGCCGAGAGGAAATTTTCCACTAGAATGTGCGCTCGCTATGATTCCACACGATTATCATGTGCACACACGCTTTTCGGCCGATTGCAGCGCCACGATGCACGACATGTGCGCCGCTGCCCTCGCCAGCGGCGTTCCGGAAGTAGGATTTGCAGAACATTACGATCTGCACCCGGATGAGCAACCTAGGGACTGGCTGGATCTCGATCGTTGGGCCGAGGAACTGGACCGCTGTCGCCGTCAGTACGCGGGCCGCCTGACCATTCGCGCTGGAATCGAAATCGGGGAGCCCCACCTGTTCACTCAAGAAGTACGGCGGATGATGGGGAGGTACCCTTTCGATTATTCCCTGGGTTCGCTTCATTGGGTCGGCAGGGGATTCGTATTTTCCCCTGATTACTTCAGGCGTCCAGCCGAGGAGGCTTTCAGCCTTTATTTCCAGGAGTTGGAAAAAATGACTCGAAGCGGGGAATTCGAGATTCTCGGACACCTGGATGTTCCCGTCCGAACCGGCTTCGAAATCTACGGCAGCTATGACCCGAGTCGATATGAAGACCTGATCCGGCCGGTCCTCCAAAACTGTATAGACCGCAACATCGCCCTGGAAGTCAACGCCGGAACTCTCCGGCGCAGGGCGGGAGTATTGACGCCGGGTCCACAGATCCTGGAATGGTATCGCCAGATGGGAGGCAGGCATCTGACTCTGGGCTCGGATGCGCACCTGCCCTCCCAGGTCGCCGTCGGCTTGGACGTGGCCATGGGCGCAGCCAGAACCGCGGGATTGAAGCACATCAGTCAATTCGAAAACCGGCGATCTCAGCTGATCTCACTGCCCTGATATCTGCACAACCCTCGCCCGGAAAGCGAGGGGTTTGAGCTGTGTCGCCTGAAGGCAATTGGTGATCGGTATATTTGTCTCGCCCTTGCAGGACTCTGTTGCCACTCGCTGCCTGTTCCCAGGGCTTGCGCCCTGGGCTTTTCTGGCGCGCCCCCTGCGGGGCTTGAATTCCGGAGCCGCGAAGAGGCGGAACAGATCAGCCCAGGGCGCAAGCCCTGGGTTTGCGAGGCGTTTTTCGGAGAGCCCTGTAGGGCGAGACGTTTCTTCTCCTCGACTGCATCGACCTCGCTACGCTATGCCTTACCTGATGGCGAGGGATTTCTACCATCCTTCATGGAAACAAATCCCCGGCGGCTCCTGTTGGAGAGTCCTATCAAGACCAGTGCAATTTGGAATCGATCGCAACCGGAACCGATCAGACCTAGATTGGGCTTTTCCCCCCCCCCGACATCCGCGGGCGCGAAGCGGCTCAAGCAGCGCAATCCGCCGCTCTTACCACCTGTGACCAGCGTCACTGACTCCCCCCTGTGGATTGTGTACCAATAGTGTGGAAAAGGGCGTACCCGGCGATAAGTAGAGAAGGCCGTGGCGATTTCAGGGTTCGACCAGTGTGGAGGATTTCCTCTTTCACAAGGAAATCAAATGTCTGGTTTCCTAGATGGGGGTATCAGCACATGAGCAGAGTCAGCGGGTTGTACAGGCTTTGCTGGGTGATGACAGTATTGCTGTCTGCCATGACCGTAGTCTCTTATTATGACGGCACGAAGGAGTTCTCCGGTTATGGCCCCAGAGCGGCGGACAGCTCTCCGCAGAATTGGCGGGAGATGAGGGTCATGAATATTCCGGACGTTGGAACGCTTTACATCCCGTCCTGGTTGCCGCCCGATCCTGACGCGGAGCTGAGAATGGCTCAGCAGTGCCAGGAATTGGCGCGCAAGGGAAGTAGCATATTTGTTGTGTCCGAAATGCACAGCATAAACTGGATCAAAATGCTCAGCCTCATGTTTGGTTCAACGCTTGTATTCGCCTGCCTGATCCAGGGAACTGCGGCAGTCTTGGTCCGGATGCTGGGAACCTCCAGGCACTGCAGGAATCCGCTTTAGGACAGCCTGGATCTTCTGTGGGCGACACCTCACTGCAACCGATGTGATCAAATTACTTTGGCTCTATGCGTCTTTGCAGTTCGCCAAGCTGCTGTCCGACTCTGCGCTGTGACATTCCTCTTGAGCGAGTTGCCGGTCTTCCCACCGGCAACTCGAGCAATCATCAAGGCTCGTCCCATCGGTCAGACTTCCAGATTTCCGCATTCACGTATTAAAAGACCTTGAGCTATGGGCAACGCTTGTTCTTGTTGGGGGCTTACGCGAGAATGAATTGAGGTTCTCGCGCGAGCCCTGAGGACGACTGAGTTTCTATTTGCCGGTTGAGCGATTTCTGGGCGATTTGCTGTTCAACAGGGCTATCAGCGGCTGTGCGACAGCCGGGCCCTTGACGGCGCCTTTGAGTATGATATCGCTGGCGTTGAGCTGCCTCCCATACAGATTCTTGTTCGCGCCGCCGTCGGATCGAAGCGTGGAGCCCTCGAGCGACACACCGGCAAAAAGGCCCCGGGAGCGCGAGTAACTCAGGATTTCCGCCTTCATCACCACATCAGTGGAAGCTGAAGCGGTCCTTCCCTTAGGCCCTGCAGCGGCCGAAGCATCACCCCCCAGTTTAACCTTGCTGCTGAGGAGAGACCGCGCTCCCTTGTCGTTCATGACCAGCAGAACAAAGTCGGTAGCCTGTCCTCCCAACTGCAGGCCGATGTTCCCTCCCTCCAATGCGTACATGGCAGGTGAACCCCATGGCCCGGTGTAATTCTGCCCTGAACGGCAGATCATCGCGCCCCTGCCATAGCTGCCACCGATGCCGATGGCAAACTTCTTTACTGACGGGAA
>DASQID010000252.1:0-10900 GCA_035631775.1 Acidobacteriota bacterium | reverse complement strand
TGCGTCGCGGCGCCTCGCATCTGCCCGCCCCAGGAGCGCCAAAATGTGAATTTATTCTTGCGCCAGCCCTTAGATGGACCCTCACTCGGCTTCCGCTAGACGAGGAGGAAAAGACACGACTCGAGTTCGAAGCGTTCGAGGCAAAGGGGTTCATGCCGAATCTGGAGCGCCTGCTTCTTGCCCTTGATGAGAGTGCAAACGCCAAGTTCGCCTCCCGTCTGGCGGGAATAATCGCCGGAGCGTGTGGCATTCCCACGACCGTGCTTCACATCGGTCCGAACGCCCAACTTCAAGAGGCCAACCGCTCAAACGAGCATAGCGCCGAATCGGTTGTCACGGCGGGTGCCAAAACCATGGCCGCCGCGGCTGAAAAAGAGGCGAAGGACACACCGCCCAGAAGAGTCGATGTCAGTTTGCCTTTCTCCCCTTGCGTTCTCCGTGAAGAGGCTCTTGGTTAGACTCGCCGGCCAAAGGGGAAGAATTCCCTGTTCGGGCAACTCGAGACCGTACCGCAATGTTCTGAAGTTATTGAAAATATGACCGTAGAGTCGTGTGGAATGGAATTTGCCCGACATCCATGGGGGTGCGCGAGTACGAGACGAAATTGCTCGGTGAGGTGCCAATACTCCGAGGATTTTCAAATTGGTCCCGGAGGGAAATGACGGAGGCTTGAAATGTCGATAATTGAGTTTATCGTGCTTCTAATTGTAGCAGGCGTGTGTGGAAGCCTGGGACAGGCGATTGTCGGATACTCGCATGGTGGTTGCCTTCTCTCGATAGGCCTCGGAGTTGAGGTGCGTGATGCCGTGAATTCTGGAATCTACAAGGCCTTGACCAAAGCTGGAGTGGAGATCGTCGCACAAGAATAGACAGGGAAATCCCGTTTGGAAAAGAATGCCGTCCTAGAAATGGAAAGAACAAGAGGCTGTGCCATGATGATTGCACTCCCAGACCAATCCCGACCCGCTGACAACCATGAGTACCACATCACAGGAAATTCGTTATGACTAGTATTAGAGGAGGCTTCATCTTCTTGTTCGTGATTCTGGCTCCTGAGGTTATCGCCTCAGATCTGACGGGAGTGAACAAGCGTAATGACGGTAAATCTCCCGGCACTAACGCGTCGGCACTGTGGAGTGATCCGGAGGGGATTTCCTCCCGCGACCTTTTCTATGGCTCTGGCGGGGAGAAGGATGAGCCCCATGGCCCGTACATATTCGTCAAAGAAGACCTCGATGGCAGCAATCCGAAACTAGACATTCGTGATCGCAACCAGGTTGAATGGAAGGTCAAGCTGGGAATCGAGGCACGTCCCGAAACTGTTGCCTCAAGGCTGATTTGGGCCGTCGGCTACTTCACAAACGAGGACTACTTCCTGCCGGAATTAAGAGTGGATAACATGCCAGCCCACCTTCACCGCGGCCAGAAGTTTATTGCTCCGGACGGGTCGATGCACAACGTAAGGCTCAAAAGACAGCTCAAGGATGAGAAGAAAATCGGCGCCTGGCGTTGGCGAGACAACCCATTCGCAGGCACGCGACAGATCAACGGCCTGCGGGTGATGATGGCCTTGATGAACAACTGGGACTTGAAAGATGAAAACAACGCAATTTACAGAATAAAGCACTCAGGAGATTCTGCCGGCTCCGAGGAAATCTACATGGTGAGCGATCTGGGAGCCAGTTTTGGGACTACAGGAATTACTTGGCCGCTCTCCAAGTCAAAGGGCAACCTCGAATCATACAGTCGTTCAAAGTTTACTCGCCGGATGGGGCCCGACTATGTAGACTTCTGCATCCCATCCAGACCAGCGCTTTTCTATCTTGTCTCGCCGCGGCAGTTCGTTCACCGCCTGCACTTGCGCTGGCTTGGCAAGCACATTCCGCATGCCGACGTGATGTGGATCGGACAGCTCCTGGGGCAGCTATCGCCGGATCAGATTCGTGACGCGTTTCGTGCCGCCGGATACTCACCTCAGGAATTGGAAGGATTCACTCAGGTTGTGCTGAAGAGGATTGCCGAACTAAACGTGAACGAGGAAGTGGCAGTACGGCGGGGATTTTGAATGTCAAAGCGTGGAGGGAGGTATCCTTTGGTCTGTTCATATGGTGGATCCAGCAGGCAAAATCCTTCCTTAGGGATTTCGAACTGGACCGCAATGGCGTGTTCACGCCGACTCCGATGCCAATCGAGTCTTACACTCGTGCGGGGCAACTCGTTCGGCGTCACACTTCAACTCTTGGGACGCGATTCCTCTCGACACTCTGCAGGTCCGCCAGGATATTTCCCACGGCTTGCGAGCCACCCGTCTGGCTGGAACGCAGGGCTTGGACACCGTGTGCTGCGGTATCATGGGGCTGGTTGAGGTGTTTGTCGTGGCGGCCAAAGAGCTCGGCGATCCGGCTTGCCTGCAGGAAGCCAGGAAGGTGGCGTCTTCTGTTCTACGACGTGCCCGACAATCTGGAAGCTATGCGTTGGGCTGGAAGAAGGCTCCTTACCTGGCCTCGTTTCACCAGGGAATGGCCGGTATCGGATACGAATTCCTGCGTCTGGCGGCTCCAGCTTCATTGCCCTCACTCTTGCTTTGCGAATGAAAGACTTGCCGAAGCGGGTTGGCGATGTATCGGACTTTGAGGAGTTCTCAAAGCTTCAAGTCCGGAGGGCATTAACTCCCCTCGCAGGCGGCTCCGAGGGATAAAGATCCTGCTAGTGCATATCGCAGCTTCCCGCTCACTTCCGGATCGGCCAACGATTCAGCCAAATGCCAGGTGCTCTATTTACGAAGCAGCGCCTGTGCGTAACGTCCGGGTATGCCAAAATTCGAGCCGCCAAAGTCCTTCACTATTGCGAAGTTGATCCCGACGACTTTCGCCCGCTGATTGAAGAGTGGACCCCCCGAGCCCCCAGAGGTGGTCTGTGCGTCATATACGATCTTGTCATTCAGTACGTCCCCTATGTGGCCCTGCGTGACGATCGGTCGAATCAGATTCCTTCGCGCGAGCTCCGCCAGAATGCCCTTGAGCTCCCCGCGGCTGCTGACAACAATCTCACGCACTACGGACTCGTCGGTGCGGGCGAGAATCGCTTCGACGCCTGTCGGATAACCCATGAGCACCACCGCCTGGCCACGAAGGTTTGCGCCGCCGATGGCGTCAAAGGACGGGATTTCGGGCTTGAATTCCCCGAGCTCCACGCGCACCACGGCCAGATCGGCTTCCGTTGAAATTGTTTCAGTCACACACAGAAACGGGCGCGACGATCCGGGGAAGAACGCTTCCATTTCAGAAATCACAGGCTCGAGGCCTTTTTCTTTCATGGAACCCAGGCTTTCATCTCCCCACCACGGTTCGACAACGTGATGGTTGGTGACCACCCGGCCACCGGCCGCCGCAAGAAACCCGCTGCCGAGTCCGTGAACCATGACTTCCGGCCCTGTCCCATCCAATGTGATCGCCGGCTGACCCTTGAGGTCAATCAACGGCTCGCCGTCGGGCGAAAGCCCGACATAACGCAGTGCTCGGCCACTTGATTGATCTCGAATTCCGACCGTCACGTGGATCAGGCAAACACTCGGGGTATAGGTCTTGATGATTCCCTCCGCAACGGTGGCCGCGGACTCGATCTGCTTGAGCCGCCCTTCCGTCTGACGGAGCTGACTGCGCAAGGTCGCGGCCTCGTCGGTGGGGGCTTCCGCGATTTGCGCGCGCAGTTCCTGAGACTGCCGCTCGAGCTGCTGCTTTCTCGCTTCGGAGGAGTCCGCCTTGACCTTTGTCATCCCTTCGCTGATCTTGCGGACTTGGGCCAAGAGGTCCTCTTGACGGGTCAGGCCGCGGTTGAGGCTCGCAATGGCCGCGTATGCATCCTTCGCCTCGATTGCGGCGCGGCGGGAGAAGCGATAGTAAATGGCCGCCATCGCCGCGACCACTATGAAGAGCACGGCCAAACCAATCTTGAGCGACCGGCCAATGTGGAAGGCATCCCTGCTCATCTTCTCGGTGACGGCCAGAGCTTCGAATGCGGTGCGCGACAGTTCCTGCCCCCGTTCAGCGAGGTTCGCTCTCTCGCGCAAACGCTCCTCCGACTTCTTGGCTCGCAACTGAAGCCGAACCCGTGCGAGCATTTCGGCGGGCTCCCATGGACGGGATAGAACGTCATCCGCACCCAGATCCAGATGGCGGGCCCGATTCTGGGGATTGCCCGATTCGAGCACGAGGACTCGAACCCCTGCGGTCGCCGAAACGCCCTTCAATTCGGAAATCAGATCACCGCAGACGAATCCCGGCAGGCCGGCGTCGAGCACCAGCAGATCCAGCAGGCCTCTTCGGGCCGATTCCAGCACCACCTGACAATTGTCCGAACTCGACACTTCGTAGCCGGCCTGGCGCAACAGATCTTCCAGGTTCGCGCGTGAGGTTGCATCTCCATCGACGATCAGGATTCTTTCGGGGCTGGTCTCCATGTCCTCCCCTCACCGCGGGCAGAAGGGCTCTTGCCTTCACCACTACTCATCTGCACAAGTGGCCTTCGTTCGGAGTCAAATTATTTGTCATTTCCGGCATCACCTCAAGTGCCGTCGGCAGTCCGTTCCTTCGCATCCTTCGTGGTGGCTGGTTTTTGGCAATCAAAAAACGAACGCAAAGTGGGGGGAAAAGTCGGGGCACTACCCTGTTTTTTTAACCGCAGTAGGTTTCCTTTTCATGCGGTTCCGTCTGAGCGAGGGCGAGATCAGCTAGATCGAGACTCTCGGGCCACAAATCTTACCGGTAATTCGGCTTCCTCTTTTTGATCTCCTTCATGGCCGCGGCCACCATCTTGCCGAAGGCCTTTTCGGACTGACGGCGGGCCCGCTTATCCTGCTTGAGAGCCAACTGCCTGAGCTCGCGGCGCTGCTTAAGATAACTCTCGTAGCGGGCGGCGTCGAGCCCGCCTTTCGCCACTGCTTCCCGTACGGCGCAGCCCGGCTCGTGCGCGTGTGTGCAGTCGGCGAAGCGGCAGCCGGCCGCGAGACCCTCCACGTCCTCGAAAGAGCGGCCGAGACTCGCTGCGTCGGTCCAGAGCTGAAGCTCGCGCATGCCCGGCGTGTCGATGAGGAGGGCACCTCCCGGCAGGACGACGAGCTCGCGGTGCGAGGTCGTGTGGCGGCCGCGGCTGTCGTCCGACCGAACGGGCGCCGTCCGGAGGTGTTCCTCGCCGAGGAGGCGGTTGATGAGGGTCGATTTCCCGGCTCCGGAAGATCCCAGGAGCGCCGCCGTCTTCGCCCTCTCGAGGAAGATCCGCAGGGCATCGAGGTTCAAGCCGTCGCGGGCGCTCAGGGCGACGACGGGGGTGCCGAAGGCGATGGTGTTCACTTCGGCGACGACCGCCGTCAGGTCCTCCCTGAGGTCGGTCTTGTTCAAGACAATGACGGGCGAGGCACCGCTGTCCCAGGCCGCAGTCAAGTAGCGCTCGATGCGGCGGAGGCTGTAGTCGCCGTCGAGGCCCGTGACAAGGAACACCGTGTCAACGTTGGCGGCCACGATCTGCGGTTCGGTCGCTTCGCCGGCAGTCTTGCGGACGAACGCGCTCCGCCTTTCGAGGACGGCGTGGATAACAGCTCGCCGACGGCCGAAGGGTTCCAGCGCGACCCAGTCTCCGACCGCGGGATAGTCGGCGAGGCTTTTCGTGTGGTGCCGGAAGCGCCCGGAGACCTCGGCGAGCGCGTCTCCCGCTTCACCGGCGGCGAGGCTCCTGCCGCGGTGCTGCACGACCACGCGGGCCGGCATGAGGCCCTCGACACGATAGGGCTCGAAAAGAGCCACGAAATAATCATTCCATCCGAGTTCTATGAGGTTCATCATCCTTGTTCTCTTGCCGGGAATAGAATTCGGTTGCAGGGGTTATTATTGCCGCATATAGAGTCCCATAAAACAGGAATTAACCAAATGATAGGCAGGCGTCAGTTCTTGATGGTTGCGGCTCTGGGAGCTGTTCCTCTTCCGCTTAAGGGAACGCCGGAGACTGGGCTTGCCCGACGGGAAACAGAGCCTGGAGCGCAAGAGCATGAACTTCTCCGGGAGACAACTGAGCCAACGCAAGAAAGGAAAAATGCTCAGGAACCGTCCAGCCAACTGATTGTCATCAACCCTGGTCACTACAAGTACTCTGGCGAGAACCTCGGCGCGCATGTGCCCGGCATTGGGGATGAGTATATCATCAATACCCAGATCTCGCGCGCGCTGCTCAAGAAGCTGCAGGATATCGGTCTTCAGGCGATGGTCACGCGTGATGAGCAGGACTACCTTCCTGAGATTGTCAAGTTTATGGCTGACCACAATAAGCGCCTGGAAGCGGAGTTCGATGCGTACACCGGCCGATCCAATTACCGCAGGCATCGAGAGCTCAGCAGGCGCGAAGCAATCCTCCAGCTTGGGATTATGCGCTATACAGAGGCACGCGAAGCAACAGCGATGATCGATATTCATGTCGATGACCAGCTGCCCAAACGTAGAAGGCGCAGAGCAGAAGCTAGAGGATTCTCCGTGATTCTCAACAAGACTGCATCACGTGAGAGCGAGCGTCTGCAGCGGGAGCTCTGCTCTGCGTTGCGCAAGACACTTCCTCGCAACCGGTGCTATCACATCAGGAGCGCTCGACAAGGCATCTTCATCCTCGGCAACAACAGGCTGCGCTTCTCCGTGCCTTCATGCCTTGTAGAGTGCGGATTCATGAGACAGCTGTATGTAATCGATGGGAACAAGAAGCACATCTGCGATCCTGAGGTTCAGGATATCTATGCCGCATCACTTGCGAGAGGATTGGCGAACAACTTCGGGATCTCTGGCGGGTGAGCCACAGTAGGCACAGCTGTCGAATCTTGCACAAAATGACCTACACCACAACGCAGCCCTCGCGGGAGTTGCGGTGAGAGGCGGTCGGCATCTATCCGCCGGAGGCTTTGAGGACGTAGTCGGGGGAAAGGGCGGCCATCCGCATTCCAGCCAGCGCTGCGCCGATGTCTCCAACCCGCGCATCTCTCCGGCCGCTGCCACGGAACCGGACCACCCACTCGACGTCTTTCGGAAGTGCTCCGGTGCCATGCAACTCGAAACGGTCGGCATAGATATAGACAGTATACGCAGTGCTCTCGCGCTCCAGACGCAGCCAGTACCACGTGTTATCTGCCGGCATGGCGTCAGGGTAGCGATCGACGGCTCGCTGGAATGCTTCCAGAGACCTTCGCTCCTTCATTCCTGTATCCGCGCGGCCGAGACAGGCAACAAGCACGTCGACGAACCACTTCAACTCCTCCGGCCACCCCGGATGTCGAAGGATTGAAGCGACGGCATCCTCGTCCCGGCAAAGCTCCGCGCAGCGTTCTCGAGCATATTCCCATGCACTGAACCGGGGGTCCCCCGCCGGGATGATGAAGGGGTCTTCCCCGAACCCAACGTAGCCCTCATATAGTTCCTTTGATGTCATGCCTGGGCTGTAGTTTTCCCTGAGGAAGTCGTCAACGATAGCTTTGGCCTTGGTGAGGGCCTCGTCATAGGTCGCGAACGAGCCAAGCTTGTAGCGCGACTCCTCGTCCATGTAATGAAAGTTATCGTCAACGAGAACCTCGTAGCCGGTCATCACGTCTTTGTCTAAGGCTGAATGATCACCCCCACACGTTCAGAAGCCAGGTGACTTCCCTCGGAGCGTGGCGGCCATTTAGCACCCCTTGCCAGGAGAGGAAGCTGGGTTGCGACCGATTATATACCCGCGTGCCCGAGTCCTGCATGCCGAGGGTAGGAAATTTCCTCATGCACCTTGGGTTCCGGCTGATCTCGCAATGGGGCCCGAGTGCGGCAACCCGCAGCCGCCGAAAGAGAGGTCCGTTGAAAGAGGGATCGAAGCTCTTCAGCGTGGTTGCGGTTTTGCTGCTCCACAACAGAACCGTCAGCCCAGTGGCCCCTTGGTGGGCTCAATCATCCGCCGCTTTCGAAGGCAGTGACGAATCCGCCTGAGAATCCAGGCATAGCTCTTTCCTGGACTGCCACTCGCGGCTCAGGTCGTGGCCGCCCACACTCCAGTCTGTGGCCCTTCTGAGATGACACAGCGCGCTCCTGTGCCGGACTTGAGAAAGCTAAACGATCTGGGTCCGGATTGGAATTGTGGTGACCGTCTCCGGATTGGCGTAGAATCGACACGTGTTTTGAGGCGCCACAACTGAGAATGAAACTTGGCCGGCAGTTTTCGCAGGCCGAGGATTAAGGCGGCGCCAGGATCACCCACATCAAACGGAGCAGCCTGGAGAGGACTAACACAAATGACCCGGGAAAGAGGACCACGAACTGCTGCCGCCGTCGCTCTTTTAGCCCTCGCCTTGGTGGTGTCGCCGGCAGTTACAGCCCAAATGCCCCGGCGGGAGCCGACGCCGAATGACACCCTGAAATCTCCGGAGATTCTTTCGGATCACCGGGTGACATTTCGTATCTATGCGCCCAAAGCAAGTGACGTGAGCATCAGCGGCGACTGGATCAACTGGCGCCATTACCTGAACGACTATGCCCAGCTGTTGTTTCGATAATAAAAGCCTCGGACTTTACGCGGGAGCTGCCATTGTCCAGGGGTAGCACATGAATCAGAGAAAGGAACAACGCAATGTGTCGAATATACTTCTACGGAAGGCTGCTGGCGGCCGTTCTGCTTCCTGCGCCTGCACTCGCCCAATTAACTCCAACTGAGATCGCCGGCGGAGGAGGAGGTAATGTGTTTTCCGATCCTCAGCCTCCCGCGGGCTCGCGCATCGCGGAAGTGCGCATTTTCGCAGGCGACACCGTGGATTCCATACAATTCGTCTATGTTCTTGCTGACGGAAGCACGACCCTGGGACCGAAGCACGGGGGCTCGGGCGGCCGTCCCAACGTTTTTCGTCTTGATTCCGACGAGTACATCATCGGCCTCTTGGGGCGTTACGGCGACACCGTGGATTCGCTCCACATCCAGACAAACAAGCGCAGTTCCCCGCGGTATGGTGGACGGGGAGGAAGCAGGGACTATCGCATCGAGGTTCCCGCAGGAAACCAGGCCCTCGGTTTGACCGGCCGCGCAGGAGACACGATCGATGCCATCGGATTGATGCACGCTCCCACCTCCTCCGTGACGTCCCTTCAACGCCGTTTCCGAGGGTTGTTCCCTCCCAGCCAAACATCTTCCCAGGGAGCGCAAACGTCCCTTGCCGGTGGAAAGGGGGGTTCACCCTTTTCCGACCCCGCGCCCCCTCAGGGGGCGTCCATAGCGGAGGTTCGCATACAGTCGGGAGACCGGGTTGACGGCATACAAATGATTTATCTCCTGCCTGACGGAAGTCTCCTCGAAGGTGCTCCACATGGACGGATGAGTCGCAACTACCGTACCTTCCGCCTCGACTCAGACGAGTATATAACCGGCATCTCGGGCCGTTACGGCGATACCGTCGATTCCCTGCAGATACTGACAAACAAGCGAACCTCTCAGCTTTTTGGGGGACGCGGGGGTGACCGGGACTATCGCATTGCCGTCCCGGCCGGGCACCAGGTCACCGGTTTTACAGGCCGATCCGGAGACTCCATCGACGCCATCGGGACCGTTTATTCATCCGTGACTCTCAGCCGCCGCCTGTTTCGGCGATAGTGGCAGGCCCATCGCGGACCAGGCCTTCGCGGTCAAATCTGGGTTCATTGCCCCTGAGTTTAAGAACCTCGTTCGAACGTGCCTTGGTTTCTGAGAACCTCCCCTTGATTACTGACAAGAGGAAAGGTACGATTTCATTGTCGATTACTGAGGGGAGCGACAATGACCAAACCAACCGACCTCGTCCAAGGAACACTGGACCTTCTGATTCTCAAGACCATTGCTCTCGAGCCAATGCACGGTTGGGGAATTGCCCAACGTATCCGCCAGGTTTCCAACGAAGTGCTCCAGGTGAATCAGGGGGCGCTCTATCCTGCCCTCCATCGCCTAGAGCAGAGCGGCTGGATCACCGCGAAGTGGGGTGAATCAGACAACAACCGGCGCGCGAAGTTTTACTCGTTGACGCCTGCGGGCCGAAGATATCTCGAAAAAGACCAAGCCAACTGCCAAAGACTCTCCGCAGCCATTGGTCTCGTTCTTGAAACCCCATAGAAGAGACAAGCCAATGCCCCGCTGGACACACAAGCTGCACCTGCGCCTTCGGTCGCTGTTTCATAAGAGCCGCGTCGAGCGGGAGCTATCGGAAGAACTTCTCTTCCATTTGGAGAGGATGATGGAGGAGAGGGTCGCAAATGGCAAAGCACCTGATGAAGCAGGCTACGCAGCCCTCCGGGAATTAGGCGGCATGGAACAAATCAAGGAGCAATGCCGCGACATGCGACGCGTCAACTATATTGAGAACCTCATCCAAGACATCCGCTACGGGATACGGATGCTTGCGAAGAATCCCGGTTTCACAGTAATTGCGGTCCTGACCCTGGCGCTCGGAATCGGGGCAAATACGGCTATTTTCAGCGTGGTTTACGGAGTTATCTTTCGTCCGCTTCCTTATCGAGATCCGGACCGCCTTGTGACCCTCTGGACCAACTGGCTCGAAAAGCCCGGCAGCAGATCGGCCGTCTCACTCCCTGATTTTAGAGACTGGGAGAGCCAGAATTCAGTCTTCGAAGGTCTCGCAGCCTACGGATACAACCGCTACGACATCCCGGACCTGGAGGATGGTGGGAGTGTGCGAGCGGCAATGGTCACGGCGGATTTCTTTCCGCTATTGGGTGTTAAGCCACTACTTGGCCGTGAAATTGTCGCGGCCGACGAACGTGAAAGAGTGGGAGTGCTGAGCTATGCGCTTTGGCAACGCCTGTATCACGGTGACAGAAACGCTATCGGCAGATCACTTCGGCTGCGCGAGCGGCCAATTACAATCATC
>DASQID010000251.1:0-5710 GCA_035631775.1 Acidobacteriota bacterium | reverse complement strand
CCTCGTTGAGCATGCTTTCAAAATTGCGGATGATGGCCATGTCGCGGAACAGCCGTAGCAGATCTCGCCGACTGTACTTGGCCAGTTCCTCGCGCAGCGTGCGGCTGTAACGATTGACTGGAACTGGATTGAATTCGACCTGACCGCTGGCCCTCATGGCGTCGGGCCGGATCATCAGACTCTTGGTCATGGGTGACTTGCCTCGCAGTTCGTTGCTCGCAGGGGGTCGCGGTCCATCGACAGACTGCAATCCATTGCGAAAAGTGAAGTGCTTTTCGTGACCAGCGTGCTTGCGCGCCTATCCGGAATCGCCCGCGTCGACCGTTAGCGTGGACCGATCCGGGGCCGACTCCGCATACAGGAGTTCGACTCCTTTGGCGTTCAGATACTCGATCCACTCGGGAAGGGGCCGCTGGTCGGTGACAATCCGGGAGATGTCCTCAATTTCGCAGATCTTGAAAAGCGACGGCGAGAGGAATTTGCTGTGATCGACCAGGAGTATGGTTTCGCGGGCATTGCGGATCGCCTGCCGATAGAGGTGCGCGCTGTCAATGTCACTGGCGGTCACACCGAAGTCTCTGCTGAGGCCATCCGCTCCCATGAAAGCCACGTAGCCCCTCAGCTGCTCGATTGTCGCCGTAGCAAGGGGACCGACCGAATCCATCCGGTCCGGCCGGTAGTGGCCGCCAATCATAATCACGCTGATCTCCGGATAGACGCCCAACTCCAGAGCCAACCGGGCCGAGTTCACTACCACCTGCAGGCCACGCCGCCGCTTGAGGTTGTGGCACACCTCAAAACATGTTGTTCCGGAATCGAGGAAGATGTGTTCGTTGTCACTCACCAGACCGGCGGCGAGACGGCCGATGAGCCGCTTGGCCTCAATGTTTCGAATGGCCTTCGAGCGGAACGAGAAGTCCGAGGGCCTCGGCAGAGTCGCACCCCCATAGGTCAGCTCAATCTGTCCCTCGTCCGCCAGTGCGCGCAGGTCGCGCCGCGCTGTCGCATCAGAGACACCGAGAACTTGCGCCAGCTTCTTTACTTCGATGTGACCATGTTCCAAAATACCGGCAAGAATCTGATCACGGCGTTGCTTACTGGTCAGGCTCATGAACTTCTATTCCTTACGTTCAACAGAATTAAGCATGAATTGTATGAAAATCAACAGAATTATTTGCTCATTTTTGTGTAATTGGTGAATATTTCTGCTTGATCTTTATCACATCGCAAGTTACGCTCGTCTGGATCGTGGCCGCTGAGTGCATGGCCGATTGGTCACCCACGTCGTGTATCAGTCGCTACTGCTAAGAGATCTCACGATTTAAATCCAGGGGTCGCGGAACTCACATGACAAGAATTACAATGCCCCAGGCAGGCCAGTCCATGGAGGAGGGGACGATTCTCTGCTGGCGCAAGAGTGAGGGCGAGCAGGTGCGCAAGGGCGAGATCCTGCTGGAGATCGAAACCGATAAGGCCAATGTGGAAGTGGAGGCGGCCGAAAGCGGCGTATTGCGCAGGATTCTCTGTCCGGCAGGCACTACGGTTCCAGTTCGTGCTCCTATCGCGATCCTGGCAGGCGTCGCGGAGGACATCGCTTCCGAGGTTGCGCTGGCGGATTCTGAGCTGCGCTCCATATTGGCTGACACCTCTTCCCTAAATGGCAGCGCCGCACCGACAGTCGCCGGACCTGCTTCCGTGGCTCCTCCTGCCGTGGCATCACGGCCATCTGCTGCGCAGCGTGATGCGACACTTGGGAGGATCAAAGCTTCCCCTGCTGCGAGAAAGGGCGCCCGGGAACTGGGAGTTGAACTGAAAGAGATCGGGCTTGGCACGGGTCCGGGCGGGCGCGTCCTTTCGAGCGATGTGGTTCGTGCAGCCAGTCAGGCCTCTGCGGAACCCACCGGCCAGCCGGTTCGCCGTCCCCTAAGCGGCATGCGCAGGGCCATTGCCCGAAACCTGGTCACCTCCAAGCAAAGCATCCCCCATTTTTACATGCGACTGACAATTGATGCCGAGCCGCTGACCGCCTTCCATCGAGTGGAGAAGGCGAAATACCCCTGCACACTCAACGATGTCCTCACATTTGCCTGCGCCCGTGTGATCCGTGAGTTTCCCGTCTTTCGTGCACGAATCGAAAACGAGGACCTGACGGAATATCCAACCGCCAACATTGGCATTGCGGTGGGCATGGAGGAGGGCCTGAGGGTCCCTGTCCTTGTTGCCGCCGATCGTATGTCCTTGAGGGAGGTGGCCGCCCAGAGCCGGCGAATCATAGACGCGGCAAAGGTGGGCAAAGTCGAGGCAATGGGTCAGGGGGTGCTCACCATTTCAAACCTCGGCATGTATGGTGTTGAGGAGTTTGCTGCCATCATCAATCCCCCCGAAGCAGCCGTGCTCGCCGTCGGCGCCATCCGTGAGGCGGTAACTGTTAGCAAAGGCGCGATGCGAGCAGGTAGAGTGATGACCATCACTCTCAGTGCAGATCACAGAATCATCGACGGACTCGCGGCGGCACGGTTCCTGAACCGGCTGAAAGCGGCCCTCGAGTCACCCGATTCCCTTGGTAAGTGACACAAACTGTCATTGTGCTCAGCGTCTGTCAATGAATAACGTTTACACTTTGCTGTTGGCCCGAAGGGGCGCCGCGGCGGGCGCACGCGCCAAAGTGCAAACGTTATTCATTGACAGAACCTTAACCTCGGGGAACTACCGGAACTTGTCCTGAACGCCGACGACGGAGCTATCCCAGGGAAACGGGAGCACTTACGTTTCGGTCAGCGCGGTTCCTATTCTACACGGCTATTCTTCGCTCTGCCGGAGGCGGTGGATTACACCGATGGATCCAGTCCGAAAAGCCATCGAGGATGCTTTGAGAGGAATCCGCGAACTGGGCACACCCGAGGAACTCGAGGCGGACGCCCAGGTTGGTCGGCAAATTCCCGCCGCCAAGGCAAATGCCCATATTCACCTTCCGCCGAATTTTTCAGCGTTCAATAGTGTACGGCAAGCAGTGGAACTATCAGCGGGTCAAGGCTTGCGGGTTCTGGGAGGGAGCAACTATTACGATTTTTCCGTGTATGCGGAATTGGCCGCCGAATGTCGCAGCCACCAGATATTCCCGCTCTTCGGCCTCGAAGTCATTGCCTTGCTGGATGACATGGCGGCTGCGGACATCCTCATCAACGATCCGGGGAATCCCGGAAAGATGTATCTTTGCGGGAAAGGCATAGTACGTTTCAATCCCATGACGCGAACGGCGAGGGAACTAATGACGCGCATGCGCCGCAGCGACAGCTTGCGGATGCGTTGGATGATACGCAGAATGGAAGAGATATTCGCGTCCTGCGGCGCCGAGACCGGGCTCACGGCTGAAAGCATCTCCAGCAGGATCGCCCAGCGATCTCACGCGGTCAAATCGACAGTCTGCCTGCAGGAACGGCATGTTGCACAGGCATTTCAAGAGGCGCTCTTCGAGCTCTTCCCCCCGGAAGAGAGAGAAAAGAGATTGACAACCATCTACGGGACCCGTCCTAAGGCACACGCCGATGATCGAGTGGGGACTCAGAACGAGATACGCTCTCAGTTGATGAAGAAGGGGAAGCGCGCGTTCGTCCCCGAGTCATTTGTCGACTTCTCCGATGCCTGCCGCCTGATACTCGAATTGGGTGGAATTCCCTGCTATCCCACTCTGGCGGACGGGACCACGCCGATTTGCGCTTATGAGGATCCTCCGGAAAAACTCGTTGATATGCTATTGGCAAACCGGGTGTACTGCGCGGAATTCATTCCAATCCGCAACAAGCCGGAGGTGCTCGAACGTTATGTCCGCTCAGCGCGGACGGCGGGTCTCGTCATCACCGCAGGTACAGAGCACAATACCCTGGATTTGATACCCATGGAACCGAGTTGCATCGGAGGCACGCCTGTCCCGGATAAGATAAAGGAGATTTTTTGGGAAGGCGCCTGTGTTGTCGCGGCACACCAGTTCCTGCGTCTGCATGGCCGCTGTGGCTACGTCGACGACTCCGGGGACCTCAATCCTGCCTTTCCCGATCGCCAGCAGCGCATCGATTATTTCCGCAGCCTTGGCGCCGCCGTCATCGCGCGATATGATGAGCAGTATTCCCGATGAAAAGGAGTAAATGGCCCTGATGATCGATACCCCCGTATGGCCGAAGTTTGAGGCGGCTGACACACCGCTGGAGCAACTGGTCAAGCTCTCGCACTACTTTGGATCGGACATCGAGTCTGTAATCGCGGGCGGCGGCAATACGTCCGTAAAAGCTTCCGGCCGGCTCTTCGTAAAGAGCAGCGGGACTTCGCTGGCTACGATCGAGGCGGACGGCTTCGTCGAGATGAATCGCGGTGCGCTCGATGACCTCCTGAGTCGCGATCTGGGAAGAGATCCGGACAGGCGTGAGGCGGAGTTCAAGGAAGCGATTCTCATGGCGCGCGTTCATCCTGAACTTGGGCAGCGACCATCAGTCGAATGCGTGCTGCACAACATCCTCCCCCGCCGATTTGTCGTTCACACGCATCAGACACAGGTGAACATGGTTTGCTGCTGCCGGAGCGGCGAGGCGCTGGCGGAGGAGATGTTCGGCGACGAAATCCTGTGGATTCCATACGTCGACCCAGGATTCACCCTGGCCAGAAAACTCAGCGGAGCCCTCACGGACTATGCGAAGCGAACCGGGCGTGATTGCCCGTCCGCCCTGCTGATGCAGAATCATGGCCTGATTGTGTGTGCGGAGACACCCGGGGAAATCCACGAGGTTACCGGCAGGCTGGTTGGTCGGATCCGCTCGCGGCTGGACCGTTCGAACAAGGATCAACTTTCCACACCCAAACGCCATATCGAAGGCTCCAGGAAGCGGTATCTCATCAACATTCTGGGGCCGACCTTGCGTGCCCTGCTCGCACCCGAAAACACGCTGTGCGTGGTGATCTTCGACGACTCGCAACCCGTGATGAATCTGACAGGCAGTGAACGGGGAGGGGAGATTGCGCTTGGCGGGCCGCTTACGCCGGATCAGATCGTCTACTGCAATTCGTTCCCAGTTTGGTTCGATCCCTCGGAGGACGATTCCCCCGTGTCTCTGCCCGGGCGTCTCAGGACGGCTGTCGAGAATCATTTCGCACTCAGACAGTTTCCGGCATATGTAGTTCTGATCAAGGATCTGGGGATGTTCACCGCTGGTGTCGATTTCAGCCAAGCCGAGACCGTGCGTCATTGCTACATCGACGCGATCAAGGTTATGAGCGGCGCGCATCGTCTCGGCGGTACCAAAGCCTTGTCCTCAGGGGAGCGCGGTTTCATCGAGCATTGGGAGGTTGAATCCTACCGGCGCAAGGTGGCCACGGGATCTCGCCGACAGGGTCGGATGGCAGGCAAAGTCTCTGTCGTAACCGGTGCTGCACAGGGCTTCGGACTCGAGATCGCCAGGGATTTGGCAGGCGAGGGGGCGCATGTGGTGCTCGCCGATATCAAGGTCAAGGAAGCAGAAGAACAGGCCGCTGCCCTCGTCACACGCTACGGAACAGGGAGAGCACTCGCCTTGAGCATGGACGTCACAGACAGCGCCTCCGTCGAATCTGCGTTGCATCAAGTCGTCCGGACCTATGGGGGGCTGGACCTGCTGGTTTCGAACGCCGGGGTTCTCTACGCCGGGAGTGTCAAGACCCAGCCCGAGGAGGCATTCGACCTTGT
>DASQID010000250.1:0-13346 GCA_035631775.1 Acidobacteriota bacterium | reverse complement strand
GAAAGATCAGAGCCCTGAAGGGGCGACAGATAACACATGGCATACAAAGGCCTTTCGCCCCTGCCGGGGCTCGATATTATGCAATATCCTATCCGGGGGCTTGCGCCCCCGGCTACTTGCTTGGGCCCCTCCGGGGCCCGATCTGATGGGCGATTCATCGAGTTTCGCGACAGAAACTAGCTAGGCCTGTCTTGGCGCCTTGAGGAACGGGACTCAATTTGGTGGCGGCTCTGCCGCTCCGGGCGATTCGTATAATTTCGCAGCAGAACCTGATTGCGGTCTCCGGCGCGTAAATACTTCCAGTCGTGCGACTCAGGGATAGCGTCCCGTCTTCGCGGTATCCCACGCATGGTAAGGCAGAAGCTGCGCGCGCGGATCGGGAGACCGCGAGTACTCTCGCGCGCCAAGCAAGGTGCCACCCGCCACTTCCAGGAATGCTCTCCGGTTTATCAATTCACTTCGCTGAGTCACTCTTTCCTCGTTCGGTCTCGAGCCCTTTCTCTTTCCAGCTTTTCAGTGGGCAGAATACCGCCGTTTTGAAGCCTTCCGTTTCAGCGAGCTTCGCAGCCTGCGAGCTCCGGCGGCCGGTGTTTCAGGTGAAAACGAGGGTTGTATCTTTGGGAATCTCCTTCAGTTTGATTCCCAACTGTTCGAAGGGAATGTGGATCGCGCCCTTGATCGTCTCTTTCTCGAAGGACTCGGTGTCGCGAACGTCGATGATCAGGACCTTCCCGCTCTTGTCGAATAGCCGCTTCAGATCTTCAGGATTCATCTCCCTGGCGCCGACTGCCCTGCCCGTCTGCGGGTCAACCTGGACTTGGGCTTCGCTCTTTGCACAAATCGGCATGATCAGCAATACAGCGATTCCACATAATGTGAAGCACGTCTTGCCAAAATTGAGACCTCGATTCATTCCGGACTCCCTTCCTGTCTTTGTTTGAGCCCTGTGTCAATCTTACACCATCCGAGCAGCGACCACGGCAACCTGTAGGTTTACTTTTTCCGACTGCGGCGTGCAAAAGAAGATTTCCTGTGGCGCCGGTCATCAGACCTGCATGTCGCCACTAGAGGTGTCGACCGGGGGTCTGATGACCTCCCGCACGCGAACCATGTCCTGGAAATGTGAGGCTCTGCGAGCCCCACAGCAACACTCGGGGTTTACTCAATAGCAATTATCCCGTCGCAAGGGGCCAGAGTCCCACGGAGGATCCCACCCACGTGAATTTCTTGTTAAAGTCGACACCGAGCATTTTGCCGCGAGACATCCTGCAGAGGTTTTGCGCCAATACGGGCGTGTCCTCGTCATCCGGCCTCAAAAACATCAACCGGACCTCCACCTTGACCCCGCCGCCATCTGCTGCGGGTATTGCCGGTGCGTACTCTATCTTCTCCTGCAGGCACCATCCGCGTCTCTCTGATGACGGGATCTTCGCAATATCAGCGGGGCGCGGGTCGACGTTGACGCCTCCGCCCGCAAAAGAAAAAAGCGGCTTGAGCACGTACCTGTCCGACAAGTCAGCGGGTATCTCTGAGATTTCGGATAAGAGGACGGCCTCTGGAACCGTCGGATGGTTCAAAAACGGCACGGAGTACTTCGACCAGGCCCAAAACCAATTCGGGTGGGGCGCCCATTGAACGTCCAGTTCCTCTCTGAAATCAAACGGGAGCGGCACCTGCTTCCGCAAAAGCTCGTCGAAGACGACGCGGTAATAAATCCGGCGCACTTGAAGCAGACGCTTGTCGCCGTCCGCCCCACGTCGCAGGAGTCTGCGGCCGTCCCGGATAAGAGTGCTGGGGCAAACGGCATCCACTCCAAAGAGGAGCTTCGTGGCAACAAAGTCAGGGTAGGTCTTCTGCGAGCGCGGGTCCAGGTCCATGAGGATCACATTTTCGGGATCGCAGGAGCCCAGGATGGTGCGCCGTGCCAATCCGAGGAAGCCTTCTCGGTCCATTCCGGAGAACCAGCAGGACCATTCGGTGTCCAGTCCTGGAATACCTTGGAGAGCTGCGTTCCAGGCATCGCGCTGAACGACCTGCAGGGCAGTCAGGGATGGAAATCCCTGGAGCTCGATCAATCGCGGCACAAGAAGGCCGTCACCGTTCCGCACGATCGCGAAGTCAAGCTGCGCAAACGAAGGCAGAGAGTCCATTCCTGGGGTGTCCCACTCCTTCGGAATCGCTCTCCGCATCCGGAGGAAGCGAGCCGGTTCGCAGAGCTGTGCCAGAATCTCGCGCCCGGATTGAATCAGCCGCCGGCGCAACTCTGCCGGAAGGAACACCGGCGTCTCCGCCAGACGAAATTCAAAGTTGGTGTTCAGGCGGCCGCAAAGATCACTCTTGTAGGCCTCGTAGAGCCCCTCTCCATATGCCTCATTGAATAACCGGCGATACGTAGTGTCCATCCGGACTCACAACGGAATATTCGATTTCTTATCCTGCATCCCGACAGGCGGACGCAGCGCTTGATCCTCATGAAGATCGACCTTGCGTCCGAGACTCGCCGCTCTCAGCCGGACTTGCCTGTAGAGGTGAAACCGCAAAGGCGCCAGAAAAGTGTACTGCGACGTCAGCTGTAATGAGCCCTCGACGTCCGGGCTGGAGAATCCCTCTCGCAGCGTGCGGACGCGTTCGTCGTACCAATCCATGGATACCTCGCCCCGTGACAGCTTCTGCCTGAGGATTCGAATCTGACCCTTTCTGTCCCGCACTTCGGGATGATGATTTACCGCAAACATGCGCGGCATGATGCCGGCAGAGTCCGGAGCAAATTCCAGCATCGTAATGGCATCGCTCACTTCCCTGTCCGGGCCGGCCGACTCGTAGGCTATTGCGGTTACACCGGCAGGGAGAGTGGCCCCATTCTCCCTGATGAGATCGTAAAGACGGTTGTCTAAGACGCTGAAGTGTCGCCCGTCGGAAAGCTGGGCCGCAAATCTCGAAAACCAGGGGTGCCTGCAGCCGTCCTCCGTGAGAACATTCCGCGACACCCCTGCTCTCTTGCCACCCTTTTCCTGGCCACGCAGCGCGGGGCGTGCTGCCCCAGCCCAGCGGCAAAGAACCCCGTAAGTGTGGCAGACTGCCAGGAGAGCAGCCTGTTCCTGGGCACGGATCCCGTCAAAGAGGCGAAATAGCGGCGCTTCCCACGACGCATCCTCGCAAATGCCTTGCGTTCCAGGTGTCACACCGTCGTTCAGATGAGGATCGATGTGGCCTGGGCCCCCGGTTCCTAGATATACCTGATGCCTTCTTCCCGGCGCTTCGGGAATCATCAAGCTTGCTCGGACATCATAGGAGAGTACCCGGATGAGAAGCCCGCCAGCCTCGAGAAGAGGGCCCAGGTCCTGTGCGACTTCGCCGACGGCGCGGACGATCAGATCATGACCAAGGTTGGGCCACCCCTTGTTCATGTCGAGAACGGCAACATCGATTACCCGATCGTCGAGAGCCGGGACATCCGCAGGCTTAAGTATCCTCCAGCGGCTAAACACCCTGCCGCGATCTTCGGCGAGATCAGTTCTTTTCATAGCGGGCCGCGAGATCTGACTGCACGGGACCTTCCGTGTTTCGGGAACCTACTCTAGTTTTCGTCGCGAGATTCCTTTGTCGCGCGGAAAGCGCCCCGAAGGGGCTCCAGTCAGTAGCCCCAGGCAAGCGAAGCGCAGCCAGGGGTTGGGATTGTCAAGAAAGATCAGAGCCCTGAAGGGGGCGACAGATAACACATGGCATACAAAGGTCTTTCGCCCCGGGGCCCTACATAATGCAACATCCTATCCGGGGGCTTGCGCCCCCGGCTACTTGCTTTGGCCCCTCCGGGACCCGACCCAATGGGCGACTTATCGAATTTCGCAACAGAAACTACTTTAAACGCTACCGCGAAAGGCAGAAACCTCAAAGGGCGACTCCACGCTCCGTTTCCTCGACAATGTAGTCGACTACCGCAGGAAGACTTTGTGTCTTTTCGTACACCTTGTGCTGCCGGGCCGCGCCCGGGCGGTGTTTGATGATTTCTTCAACGTAGTTCACCTCCTGGCGCGATTTCAGCTCATCCAGGACATCGTCCACGAACTCGAGGAGCTCGCACATCAATTCCTCGGTCGGCACTTCTGATTTCTTGCCGAAATCAATGAGCTTCCCGTCCAGGCCCCATCGGGCTGCCCGGTTTTTGTTCTCATTGATCAACGAACGTCGATAGAGCCTCCATCCCATGTTGCCGCTGTAGAGTTTCCAGAGCTTTGCGGTGAGTGCTTGGAACAAGGCTGCGAAACAGATGGTTTCGTCCACGCGCATGGGCACGTCACAGATCCGGTACTCCAGAGTCGGGAAGTGGGGATGGGGGCGGACATCCCACCAGATCTTCTTCCCATTGTCGATGCAACCTGTCGCGACCAGAGTCTGCACAAAATCGTCAAACTCTCCCCACGAGCCAAAGTAATCGGGAATGCCCGTACGAGGAAATCTGTCGAACACCTTCGCTCGATAGCTTTGCCAGCCGGTGTCCCGGCCGCACCAGAAAGGGGAATTGACCGAAAGCGCAAACACATGTGGCAGGAAATAGCGGACGGCATTCATGATCTGAATGCGCGTCTCGTTGTCCTCGACCGCCACATGGACATGGAGACCGAAAACAAGGTTGGCGCGCGCCACCATCTGCAGGTCGTGCACGAGTTGCTGGTATCGAGGACTGGGCGTGATGGGTACGTCGGCCCAATGTGAAAATGGGTGGGTACCGGCAGCTGCGATCCGCGCGCCGTTCTCCCTGACGAGCTTGATGATCTCGGACCGGAGTTTCATAACTTCCTTGCGTGCCTCGGTGATGTCGGAGCAGATGGGGGTTCCGACCTCGATGACCGACTGGTGCATCTCGCGTTTGATCTGGTCCTTGAGGCGCGATTCGCCGACTGCGAACATCTCATGGATGTGGGATTTCAACCCGCGTGTCTCGGGATCTATAACCTGAAACTCCTCCTCGATTCCCAGAGTAAAGGAAGGCCTCGTCCTGGCCATCTTCGTGACCTCCGTCTCGTGTCTTTGCGCCTCGGCGGTGAGTTTTTAAAAGCTCACCGCCAAGACACGTAGCATCCTGGACAACCCGCGCTTGGAAGGCGAGGGGTTTGAGCTGTGTCGCCCGAAGGCGAGGGATTTCCACAATCCTTCATGGGGCTACTGAGAATCTCCAAGGTCAGCATTGAGGTAATCCAGCAAGTCCTTCTGCGCCTCTCGCTCTCAGAAGGGGCCACTCTCCAGTCGGCTCGAAGACTTCCTGCCTGTTCAGGCACTCGACAAGCACCTCGGTCATGTTGGTAACCACCCAATCGAAATTTTCCTTGCCTACCGAATGCAGGTCAGCGTCCGGAGCGCAGTTCATGAAGTCAATCGCATAAGGCACTCCCTCTCTGACTGCGAACTCCACGGTGTTCATGTCGTATCCCAGTCCCTTGCACAAGGCCAGGGCGTCCTGTTCCACGCGCGACCGCAAGTCGGCGTTCATGGGTGGAGGATTCTGCACGTAGCGCAGAGCATGAGGCTGTGTGGGATCGTAACGCATGATGTGGACCCGCGACCGTCCCAGAACATAACAACGGTAGTACTCTGTGAATTCAATCGCCTCCTGTGCCATCATGCAAAGATCGCGCGTCTGGTCGTAGGCATTGAAAAAGGACGTCCGGTCGTCGCAGCGGTAGACGTCCTTCCAACCACCTCCGTATGCCGGTTTGAGAAAGATGGGAAAACCCAGATAGGCGAAAACCTCATCCCAATCGACAAAGCGGAGATTCCGGAACGACTGAGAGGTCGTATTGGGCGGATGGTTTTTGTGCGGGAGCAGGGCCGTCCTGGGAACCGCGACCCCAAGCGCCCCGGCCACCAGGTTGTCGAAGAACTTGTCGTCGGCCGACCACCAGAAAGGACTATTGATGACACGCGTTCCCTGGAAGACCGCACACTTGAGCCAGGTGCGGTAAAATGGGACTTCGTGACTGATCCGGTCCAAGATCAAATCGTACTTTTTCTTGCCGCAATCACTGAGATGGGAAATCTCAACGGCTTCCGCGACGATTCCATTTTTCGCGTGCTCGTTGAGGGAACCTATCAGTGCCCAGGGGAAAGTGTCCTCCATGCCGAACAGGATGCCCACCCTCTTCATTTGAGGCTCCTTGCAGGTTGGGATTTGAATGGAAGTAGGAGGAATCGTATATAATCGCCCGCCATTTGGCAATGGCGGTGAGTAAGCCGGCAGGCCTTCGCGCCCGCCTGCCAGGGAGGGAGAATGAATCGGGACTACGGTGCATGGACAAGCCCCAGCCTGCAACGGACAATGGAGTATCTCTGGTTTGGTAACGCTGGGCGTCCGGTCCTGATGTTCCCGACATCGATGGGCCGCTTTTACCAGCTCGAGGATTTCAACCTTGTGAACTCTCTCTCAGGCAAGGTGGATGCACAGGAAATTCAGCTGATATGCGTCGATTCGGTAGACGAGGAAAGCTGGTACAACAAGCGGATCGGCCCGGTGGACCGCGCGCAGCGGCACGAGCAATACGACCAGTATCTGCGCAACGAGATGATTCCCTTCGTCCGGCATCGGTCCGCGCGAGACGACCTGGCCGTTTTCGGCGCGAGCTTCGGCGCCTACCACGCTGCAAATGTAGCGGGCCGCTATCCGGATTTGGTCCGAAAGGCAATCCTCTTCTCGGGAATATATGATATTCATCGGTTCCTCGACGGCTATTGGGATGACCGCTGCTACTTCCATTGCCCCGTAGCTTACATTCCAAACATGGACGCGTGCTGGTCGGGGCGCCTGTCCCAGGTTTCGTGGATCATCGCCACCGGCGAATACGACTCGCTCGTGCAGGACAATCGGCAGTTCTCCAGTCTGCTGTCCTCCAAGGGCATCCCGAACTACGCCGAGTTCTGGCCGGGTGTCTTCGGGCACGATTGGGTCTGGTGGAAGGAAAACCTTGTGAGGTTTTTGCCTTGAGTGAATAGCATCGCGAGGCGCCGCGGACGGGCAAGGCCTTCAATCCTTGTCGCTTCGGCAAGGATGCCACGCATGTCTTGGCGCCGTTGCGTCCTAGCGGTGGCTTTTCAAAAAGCCGCCGCTAAGACGAGAAGACGCGAAGGAACATCGCTAATCAGTGATCGCCGGTTGCAGCACAGGCACGCTAGTTGCGGCGCGAGTCCCGTTTCTCCTTCTGATCCTTGTTATTCCGCGGGTGCGCATTCTCCCAGGATTTCTGCTTGGCCTGAATGTCGGACCTCTCTTTCGCCGTGGGCGGACGGACCGGAGGAGCGGGCCTTACCTGAGATCGAGCCGGTTGCTGGACCCTTGGCGGTTCGACACTGGGACGCGCAGGAGCGACCCGGTCCGGCGGCCGACTAACTGTCCGATCTGAAGGTCGATCCGAACCTGGCGGCCGATCCAAAGGCCTGTTTTGTGGTTGCCCGAAGTGATTCGGAGGTGGTGGAGGGGTTTGTCGTGCTACCACGGGACGATCCATGACCCGCGCTGGAGGACGCGGCGCGTTGTGGCTGCCGGCGCCGTAAACGCTGGCACGCTCCGGCGCGGCCTCGACCGTTCTTGAAATGGGGGCTGACGCCAGTTCGCGCGCCGGAACGCTGACCACATTGCGCGCAACGGGTCGCGCCGTCACAAAAGTGTCGCGGGAAACCACAGTCAGGGCACCGGGGGCTGCCCGATTCATGAATACCGCGTTTTGATAGTTCCGGTTGTTGTAGACGTTGATGACAGTGGTGCGGTTCACGACCGTGTTTGTGACATTTATATTGGTGACATACCGCTCACTGACATGATAAGCAGGCACGAAAACCTCCCGTGGACCCAGAGGAAACCAGCCCACGGGGCCGCCACCGACCGAAACAGAGAAACTGAATCCCCTGCCTCCCACCCAGGCAACCAGCGCAGGAGCGTAGACCGGCCGGACCGCGATGGGCCCCGGAACCCATATCCAGGCCGCACGGTAGTACGCCCAGCGGCCGTAATGAAAAGGTGCAAAGCCCCATGGCTCATCGTCCACCCATGTCCAACCCCACGGTGCGATCCACACCCAGTGGCCAAACCGATAAGGCGCCCAACCGACCACCACCCGCGAGGGATACCAGCACCAGCCATACTCCGGCACCTGCGTCCATGTTCCGTAGGCATTGAGATCTTCATAGCCGGTCATTTCCGGTGAAACATATGGACTAGTCGCCGCCGCGATGCGATCCTCCTGTTCATCGCGGCTCCTCGCCCACCTGTCGAAGTCGCCGAGAGGCTGTGCATCTGCATCCTTCAGATCATACTCGAGTGTATCGGTGCCCGTAAAAAACGCCTGCTGGTCCGAAATGACTTGCCATGATCGCCCGCCGCCGATGGCTTCGGCTTCTCCCTGATAAACTGTGGCGATCGTCGCATTATTGTCAGGATGGGCATCGATACGGTAATTCCCCGGACGCTTGATCGCAAATGCCACGTTTGGTGTGTCGACCTCAAGAGTGTTGCCCGGATCCAACCGGCGCAGGCGCACATTCACGGAGCCATCGGACAACCGAATCTGCACCGTAGTGTCATCCAGATTAAGGAACGAAATCCCGGTATTGCTGTCTATGCGGATTGCATTCGGGCCGATGTGGAGCTCTGCCTGGCTGTTCGCATCCGCCCAAAGCCGGTCCCCGGTCGTCAGGGGACGGTTCAGGACCGCCGCAACCCAATCGTCCTCATCTCCGCCGGAGGGAAGAAAAGAAACGTTGCCTTCGACAAAGTTGAGCCGGGCGACGCGATCGGGAGGATCGGCCTGGGCAAGCGTATTGTGCCGAGCCCCGGAGAGCAGGAGCATTATCAACAATGCGAGAATGATGCTGCGATTTCTATACATTCCGATTCCTCCTCGGGACCATCAAACCGGGTCCCCACTAACCCTTTCCTTCTCGGGCCCTCTGTAACCTCATTAACACCTTCTCAGGAACTGAGTTCCGCTGCTTTCACTTAAGAGGATTCCGCAGTCGGGAAGTTTCAGTTCTCGAGTTCAAATATTCGCCTTTGCGGCAGCGGCGCGGGGGTTCCCCTGGGAATTTGGTCGACATTATGGCCCGGTTGCCTTAATCAATAGGTACCCATACAGGAGGCTCGATCCATGAAGACCAATCGCAGAGAATTTGTTTCAGGTGCCGTCGCTGGAGGATTATCCTTGTTGCCGCCCTCCGCTCGCAGCGGTTGTACGACGGTCAATCATCCTTCTCCGGCCGTAAGTACCCGTTATTCCAGGCTGGATGAAATATTGAAAAAACCGGTGCTGAAAAAGGAACTGTTTGCCGCCCCGGTGATCATCGAAACGGTCGAACTACTCCGCTACAACAACAGCTTCCTGTGCAGGGTGCGGTCCAAAGATGGTGCGGAGGGCATCTCGGTCGCTCACAGCGGGATACGCACGCTGTACCCCATTTTCCTCACGAACCTGCAGCCCTTTTTCATCGGCAAAGATGCACGAGAGTTGGACCTGATCCTCGAGAAGGTTTATATCTTCGACTTCAATTTTCGATACAACGGCATGGCCCTCGGACTGCCTCTGGCCACCATCGAGTTCGCAATTCTCGACATGCTCGGGCGCATCGCCAAAAAGCCGGTCGGTGAGCTGATCGGAGAAATCCACAACCCGGAGGTCGGAGTGTATGTGGCGACCGAATGGCGCGAAAAGCCGGTAGAAGAGAGCATTGAACTCATAAAGGGCGCCGTGGCGGAATTCGACGCGCGGGCACTGAAGATCAAGGTGGGCGGCCTCATGTTCATGACAACGGATATGTATGCCGTGGGCCCCCCCGGAAGGACGGAGAAAATGATTCCCCTGGTGCGTAAGACCTTTGGGGATGACATGGCCCTGTACGCGGACTCCAACAGTTTTTATTCCGTGCAGGAGGCCATACGCGTCGGAAGACTGCTGGAAGAGTTCAAATACCGGTATTTTGAAGAGCCGGTCATGTTCGATCAGATTGAGGACATCAAGCAGGTTGCCGATACGCTGACCATTCCGATTGCCAATGGCGAACAGGACTACAGTTTCTACGGATTTCGCTGGCTTATCGCCAACGATGGCATCGAAATCGTGCAGCCGGATAATTACTACTTCGGCGGTTTGATACGGTCGATGAAAGTGGCACGCATGGCGGCTGCGTTCAAAAAAAGCATCGTGCCGCACATGTCCGGCGGCGGTCTGGGCTACGTCTACAACATTCAATTTGTCTCCGCCGTCCCTAACGCTGGTGAGCATCACGAATTCAAGGGCTTGAAGACCAATGTGCGATTCGAATGCAAGACGTCGCCTTTAAAGGTCGCCGGCGGAAAGATAAAAGCGCCCACAGGACCAGGTTTCGGAGTGGATTTCGACCCGGAATGGGTGAAGAAACATCAGACCGTGATGCTGTAGCCGAAATGAACCGGCTGATTGTATACGGTCTGGGGGCATGCGCAGCCCACGAGTGGCAGGGTTTCAGCCCGGATCCTGGAGTCTTGGCCATTCTTGCGTCCAGGAGGGACGCAGCGAGAATAGCCCGGCACTTCAGTGCCGGGATGGTGGAGTGCGGTCATGGATTAGTCCCGTAGGGACGACTGGCGTGGACAACTAGCGGCCACAAACTCAGCCGTCCCTATGGGACTTGGGCGATGGGTGCCTGAGAGGTCCAGGCACTAAAGTGCCTGGCTACTATCTTTGCGTCCCTAACGGGACGCTCCACGACGGGTCAATAAGCGGTTGCTCGTCCGGGGCTAAAGCCCGGACCCGCTGGAGAGAAAGACGTAGACAGTTCACAGTGTTGAGACTTCTCATACGAGTCGCTGTTCGATCAGGCTCGCGAAGCGTTTGTTTATTGCCAGTGCAGGATCGAGCGGCACGGCCGGAGGCCGCGACCGGGGGTCGGATGACCCCCCGCACATGAATACATTCTGAAATAAAAATGTGACCTCATTGCTGCGCCAGCCCTATGCCTGCGCCGGCAATTCGTAGCCACTGCGCCGCGGGCGGCTCAGCAGGGCATCCCCTTCAGCATCGCCGACAAAGCGCTCCGCTTCCGGATTCCACTTTAACCTGCGGTTGAGCGTTCGGGTGATATTTGCCAGGTGGCAAACGCTGATGGACCGGTGACCGATCTCGACGTCCGCCGACGGCGTCTTCCGCGTTCTCATGCAATCGAGCCATTCTTGCATGTGGTATTTCGCCTGCCACTGCCCGGAGTTCCATTTGAGAACTTCCTCGGTTGGGGGAAGCTCTTTGATCATTTTCGGCGGATCCGTTCGGCAGTCGTTTCGAACTATCTCGATGCGTCCCTTTTCCCCGACGAAAATCGCGCCGCCGTTCAGATCGCCCGGCGGCATCTCCAGCCGGACTGTGACGCCGTTGGCATATTTAAAGGCCACGCTTTCCTTCGGGCCGTCGGCAAGAGGCCAGAATTCTACGGGCCCCCTTCCGTCCATTCCGAGAGCCCATTGCACTTGATCAAGTCCGTGCGCACCCCAGTTCGTCATTTCACCGCCGGAGTAATCCCACCATCGCATCCACTCGGTGTGAAGTTTCGAATTGTAGGATCTCATTTTGGTCGGACCGAGCCACATGTCCCAGTCCAGCCCCTCGGGGATTGCCTCAGCAGGCAACTCCGCATACTGTGCGGGCCCGGTGTAATTGACCCCCAGGACGAACTGCACGCGTCCAAGTCCGCCGCTGCGAACAAAATCGCACGCGACACGGTTCATCGCCATCGAACGCTGTTGGCTGCCCACTTGAAACACACGGTTGAATTTTCGAACAACGTGAACCAGGGCACGGCCCTCCGCCACGCACACGGTCAGAGGTTTCTCGGCGTACACATCCTTTCCGGCCTGGCACGCATGAATCGAGCACAGGACGCGGCCATGATCGGGCGTGCCTATGATCACGCCGTCGATATCTTTTTGCTCGAGCAGCCTCCGATAGTCCTGATAGATGCGCCACTCCGCCTGCCTTTTCGCCGCCGACTCGCGGGCCCGCTTCAAGAAGCAGTCCGCAACCGCGACAATCTCGGCATCCTGTGGCAGCTGGCCGATGAGGAGATTGCTGCGATTCCCGACGCCGATCACGCCGATGCGGATCCGATCGTTGGCTCCCGGCCTGCCATGGCTTCCCAGCACCCGGGCCGAAACCACCAAAGGAAAAGCCATCCCCATCGAGGTTTGTTGCACGAACCGCCGCCGCGAAACTGCACCTATGCCTTTGTCGCTACTCTTTTTCATTTCAGTCTTCCCCCCGAACATGACGCGCCGGCTTGGTCAAATTCCTGAACAGGAATAATCCACTCTTGCCGCCGACGGCGAAATCAAGATTCCCGTCGCAGTCGATGTCAGCCACCGGAATCCGCATGCCGCCGCCTGCGCGGCATTGCCTGAGAAAAGATCCGGTCGGCCGTCGCCGTTGAAATCCGCGATGGCGCAGGTTTCGCTGATGCCCAGGTCGATCGTCAAGCGTTCGAATGGAATTTCAGAACTGCGCGCAGAGGTCGCCAGGGTGGCCAAGAGGAAAACGAACGAGGGAACAATCGGAGTCTTCATCGTAGTTCCCTTCAGTATAAGCGGGGCGATGATATCACAGAGCCGCCTGCAAAGGATTCTTGGCGTTCATTTGTGAACTTGGAGTCTTTGCGGTTGCTTTCAAGAGCAAACCGCCAAGGCTCCATGTAAGCCAAAAGGTTCTCGAAGACCACGATTTTCGGAAGACGGTGACAGGCTGCAATTTTAGAGAGGCTGACATTTCGGGCAGACGTAGACGCTTCCGCCCATGTAGGACGCCTTCTGGATCGCATGTCCGCACGACGGACACGGTTTTCCTTCGGTGTTGCGGCTCATGATCGTCGCGTATCCACCGGGATTTCCGTCAAGATCTAGCTCCGTATCGCGGCCGCCGCCATCAGCCATTCGTCGCAGCACGTCCTTTACGGCCCGGAAGAGTCTCTCGTGTTCCGAATCACCGAGCGAGCCCAGCTTCGTCTTGGGATTGATTCCTGCAGTGAAGAGGATATCCTGCAGAACCCCGTTGCCCAGACCCGGAATGCGCTGCTCGGTGCCGAGGAACGCCTTGGCGCTGAGTTTCTCCATACCCTGCGTGCTGATCAGCTGCCGGAAGTAGGTCTTGTTGAACTTGGTCTCTAACGGCGACGGTTTCTGCTGCGAAAGCAGATAGTATTTGTTGTCGTTTTCGCCGGCCAGGTATGCGCCCATGCCTCCGTACATCTGCACGGTCGCAATGAGTGCAGATCCGTCGGAGAAAAATACCGCGAATTGGTGCTTCTTGGGAAGCTGGCCTCCTGGCGGAAGATAGCGCAGATTAATG
>DASQID010000249.1:0-4355 GCA_035631775.1 Acidobacteriota bacterium | reverse complement strand
GAAATTATCCCCGCACCAAAGCCTACATTCTGCATGCTGGGGACACCTGGAAAGCGACGTCGCGGCTGACGCTCAGCTACGGGCTGCGCTGGGAAATGTACAAACCGTCTACTGACAAATATGATCGGTTTTCCTTCTTCGATCCGAACGGTGTGAATGCCGCGGCCGGCGGACGTCTGGGCCGCCTGGCTTTTGCCGGGACAAAATGGGGCGATGCCAGCTTTGGCCGGGACTACCCTGAGCTGCTCTGGAAAAAAGGTTTTGGCCCGCGGGTGGGGCTGGCCTACGCTATTGATGCCAACACTGTGGTGCGCAGCGGCTACGGAATTTTCTACAGCCAGGCCTTTTTCCCGGGCTGGCGCGGCGGCATTGGAGTGGACGGAGGTATTACTGGGCAGGCGGGTTTCGCCCTCTCGGCTGCATCCGGCAGCAGCATTTCCGGAATGCAGGCCGCATTCAAACTAAGCGACGGCTTTCCCGTCAGTAACTTCACTCTCCCCCCTTCATCGATTCCGGCTACCTGAATGGCCAGGATATTTTCTATCGTCCTTTGAACGCCAACCGCCTGCCTTATACCCAGCAATGGAACCTAACCATCGAGCACCAGTTCCCCAAAGACTTGTTCTTCAGCGTTGGCTACGTAGGAAACAAGGGAACGCGGCTGCTTTCGAACATTGCTCCTCTCAACGCCATCGATCCGAAATATCTGTCGATGGGGCAACAGTTGAATGACACCTTTGGATCCACCGATACCGTGGTGGACGGTGTGCCGGCCCCTTACCCGGGCTGGGCGGATCAGTTGAACAATGCCGGCACTTGTCCCGCGTCCGTGGCACAGGCGCTATTGCCTTATCCGCAGTACTGCAGTTCACTGTCGGGCCTGAATGAGAACGAGGGTAATTCCACATTTAATTCTTTGCAGGCGAAGTTCGAGAAGCGCTTTTCTGGCGGAACCTACTTGCTGGCCTCCTACACCTTTTCTAAGCTGATCTCCAGTTCAGACAGCGTTCAGGAGACAGCGCCGGTGGGTGCGAATCCAGGAACGCGCGGAGTTTCACCCTTCCAGCAGTGGCGCAATAAGGGACTGTCGTTCTCGGATGTGCCTCATACCCTCTCGATAGCGGCGGTATACGACTTGCCGATGGGCAAAGGAAGACGATTCTTGAACTCGGGCGGTCCGCTGAATGCGATTGTCGGTGGCTGGTCGCTGAGCAGCACCTTCCACATCACCTCCGGCACGCCTCTTTGGTTCCGGGCGGGCAACTGCATAATACCGGGGCAGTTCCAGATGGGGTGCTTCCCGGCCATTCTGCCGGGGGCCAATCCGTGGTTCGGCCAGGGCAAGAGCCACTTCAATCCCTACGATTTCTCCCGATGCGCAACAGGGAGCAATCCGGGGGACTCGTGTGCCCAGCTATTCAACGTCAATTCTTTCGAACCGGCTGGCTTATTCAACAACTTCTACGCCGGCACCGGACCGCGGATCACCACAGTGCGCGGCTTTGGCTATAAGGACCAGGATGTATCGTTGACCAAGGATATTCGGATCGGAGAGAGAGTGAAGGTCGAATTGAGCGGTGACTTCTTCAACGTGTGGAACGCGCATTTCTTCACCAATCCCGGGTCGGGCGGCAGCACGGGGTTCGTTAACGACATTTCTTCTCAGTATTTCGGCACGTGGGACGGTTCAGTCTCCGATCCCAGGAACGGGCAAGTATCACTGCGAATTTCGTTCTGAACCGCGGTCAAGCCAGTCACTGCGGGGACAGCCAATCGGCTGTCCCCTACCTATCATCGTGGACTATCACTTTTCCTCATTACCAAGGCACGAGCGCGCAGGAGGATATCCGTGTTAGAAGAACGCCGAAAGCTGTTCTGCACAGTTGGATTTGTAGGAATCATCGGTATGTTGATCGCGGCGTCGCCGTGCACAGCCCAGTTACTTGCGAATGACAGGTTGTCGGTGACCGTCAATCCGAAAGACGGGTCGTACCAACTGGCGTTGCGCGACGGCCAACCGGCTCTCAGGGCCCGCACAGCAGTGCAGATTGACCACCAGTGGTTGCGTTCGAGCGACTACGCGCGATGTCAGCCTGCTTCCTCTGTCTTCAGCGATGCGCTCGGGTCTGGTCACCAGGTAGCGGTGAGCTGCAGTGGAAGCGAGGGCAAGCCTGACCTGACTTATATCGTGCAACTCTACGATCAAGCGCCTTACGGCACAGTCCAAGTGAAGGTGCACAACAGCGCTGGGAAGGCCATCACAGCCCAGGCCCTCCGTAGTGTCGAGGCCTTCGGTCAACCATTGGTCCATCTGAGCGGCCGACCTGCGGCAGACCGTGTTCTTTCCGACAGCTTCAGTGAGGACTGGCCCGATATAAAGATTTACGACTTGGGAAAGGCTCCGGACGGGGTGCATCGGGGCGTCGGAAGCCAACTGATCTACAACCGGGAGAGCAAGCAGAGCTTGTTTCTCGGCGCGCTCACCTCGGACCGCCTGCTGACCATCCTGCATCTGAAGGCCGAGAATCAGGGTGCGGAAACCAACATCACGTCTTATACCGTGGAATCCACTGGCACCACGGAAATCCAGAAGGACTTTGATCTTGAGCATTCTCCGGCAGACGACCAGGTGGAGCTGAGTATTCCAGTAGCTCCCGGAGAAGACATCGCCTCTGAACGACTGTTGTTCGAACTCGGAGCGGATTATCACAGTCAGCTGCTGGCCTACGGAGATGCGATCCGCCGCCTTCACCATCCGCGTGTCGCCAGTGAAACTCCCATCGGCTGGTGGAGTTGGACCGTCTACTATGGCGCTATCAATGCGGGAGAGGCTCTGGCGAACGCCGACTGGCAGTCGGAACATCTCAAGTCGCTCGGCTACAAGTTCTTTCAGATCGACGAGGGCTATCAGTATGCGCGCGGAGAGTTCACCACCGCGAACTCCACTCAGTTTCCCGATGGCATGCGCGTTGTGGGGCATCGCATCACGGCTGACGGCCTTACGCTTGGATTGTGGACTGCTCCCTTCGAGGTTACGAATCGTGCCTGGGTTTACGAGCACCACAAAGACTGGCTGGTGCAAAACGCCAAAGGTGAGCCGATCCTCATCGGCGGCGTGTGGGGTCAGGACAAGCTCTATGCCCTCGACACCACGCATCCCGATGCGCAGCAGTACCTGCGGCAGACGTACAAGACGATCGCCCGGGAATGGGGAGTGCGGTTCATCAAACTCGACTTCATGGACACGACCGCAATTGAGGGCTACCGCTACCGGCCCAACACAACGGCTCTCGAAGCGCAGCGCATTGGCCTGCAGATCATCCGCGACACCGTGGGCGCCGAAGTGCTCTTAGACAAGGATGGCAGTCCCATGCTCAACCCGGTGGGTCTGGTAGATGCCGGCCGCATCTCTACCGACACGGGCCACAGTTTTGACCGAACCAAGACGGCGGCTGTCGGCATCGCTGCGCGCTTCTACATGAACCGTAACTTCTTTGTGAATGACCCGGATGCCTTCAACGTCACAGACAGCTACTTCTTGGAAGAGCGAAGGCCGCGTCCGCCGGTTTCGCTTCCGGCGGCAGAGGCGTCGATCGCGCTGTCCGCCGTTTCTGGCGGCATGTATGAGATCGGCGACGACCTGATGCTCCTGGGCTCAGATAAGGATCGGTTGGCGCTTGTCGAGAACCGCGATCTGCTGAACATACCCAAAGTCGGGCGGGCTTTCACTCCTGTGGACCTGATGACGTACGAAGCCGAGGACGAGCAGCCGAGCATTTTCTTCCTGCGCCCAAGTCCGCGCCAAGCCATGTTGACGATCTTCAACTGGACGAACTCTGCCCGCTCACACACCATCAAACTCGCTGACCTCGGACTGCGCACAGATGGCACCTATACGGCGACCGACGTGCTGAACCAGAACGAAATTGTGACGCTCGCCGCCGGTGCCCTGCGGATAGAGAACCAACGGTCACAGTCGGTGAGGGTGATCAAGATCATTGACGCGAATGTTGTCCCGGCTGCCCCCGCCGTCACGGCGGAGGTACCTGCGACGGCAACTGCGGGCGAAACGATCCATGTCTCAGCGCAAGTTGACGCCGCCGGAGAGCCGGCCGTCTCGTATCACTGGGACTTCGGTGACGGCATTAGCACCGATGGCCCTGACGTAGCCCATTGCTATACCCGAGCGGCAGATTTCACTGTCCGCCTTACCGTAGAGGGCGTGGACGGCACAGCGGCGCAGCAGACTTTCCCGATGAAGGTTAGCGGACGTCTGAGGGTGAGGCCTAAGCTCACCGAGAACCAACGCTTCGTCGAACCGACCGATCGTTGAGAGTAAGGGGACACTCAGAGCG
>DASQID010000248.1:0-10322 GCA_035631775.1 Acidobacteriota bacterium | reverse complement strand
AGAAAATGCATTCAGCAAGATCAAAGTTCACAGTTCGCGGTTCGCAGTTCGCAGAGGGCACTGATCGCCGGCAGACTGCAAACCACTGCGAACAGCAAACTGCGAACGGCGAACCTGAAATCAGTGCAGTGATTATAGGGGTCATTGCGGCCTCCTGCTTTTTGATTGCGGCTATGCTGCACCGTGTAACTTACAGAGATTGACAGGTCCAGGACCCAGTTCTTTGGTATCGACAGGCTTCATGTGCGGGGGGTCATCTGACCCCCCGGGCGCGGCCCTGGCCGCGACGTGCACCGGTCTGATGACAGGCGCCACACGAAAATCTTGTAGGGGAGGTCACAACGAAAGGTCTGCAACCAGGATCTCTTCTTTGTCTTTGGATCCCACCTTCAGCAACCTGCCGTCCGGAGCGGCAATCACGCTCTGGCCCACGTAGGGCAATCCATGCCAGTCAGGTCCTGCAACCAGAGTGTCGACGCAATTGGCGCCGATAAAGTACACACTATTCTCCCGCGCCTTTCGAGAGATGCGCTCTCGCCAGGATGCGCCGTTACTCTCGACAGTGTAGCCGGGATTCGCCACCCAACCCCCGGGGGAGATTATAATGCGGGCACCCAGATCGCGCAGCTTTCGGGTTAGGTCCGGATTGGTGAGGAAAATGTCGGCGCAAATGTATATTCCCATCTTTCCGAATGCAGTTTCGACAACGGCCATGTCATCCGCAGGCCCCGGTTTGTAGTAAACGTTTCCCGAGTATTGCGGCTTGTTCCATTTGAGGATATTGATCTTGCGATGCTTGTATAAGATCTTCCCGTCTGGGCCGATCAGGAATGCCGAGTCGTACACGAGGTCGCCGTGCCGCTCTGTCAGAGTCCCCACGAGGTAGATCTTAAGCTCGCCTGCCAACTCTGACAGACGTTGCGAAGTCGGTCCTGGAATTGGTTCTGCCAACTCCTTCGCACGCGGATTTATCCAGCCGATGTCAAAAGTCTCCGGCAGGACCGCGATCTGGATGTTCGATTCCCTCACGCCTTTGCGAATCCAGTTAACGGCATTCCTCAGGTTGCCTTCGCGGTCGGAATCGGTGATCCGCATCTGTATGATCCCGACGCGCACGGTGCGCGGACTGACCTGTCGTGCAGCGATTGTGGCCACGACTATGAGTGCCAGCACAACCAGGAATGGAAATTTCATGACACCCTCCATTGCGCCTTGGACTGCGGCGTGACGACCCACTCCAAAGCCTCGCTTTGCAGAGCGGGCCCGGACTCTCAGCTCGGACGAGATGCGTCTCGCCGGGACGCGAATTGGGCAACTCAAGGCCCCACTTCAGCAGGACGATGCGACGCATTCCAACCGTGGACTATCTGGAGTCAGCGGCATTCTATCGCCCCGCGATGGTCGGGTAAGGGACATCGTAGCCCTTCACCGAATGCCACAGAATCCTGTTCAGCGTGTCCTCATCGGCTCGGTCGACGTCGTCCAAGTCCAGTTCCAGGGATTTCTGCGCCCAGTAGCGGGGCTTTCCGGCGAGCGCGCGCAGCGGCGGGTTCATTTCATCCAAAGGAACAATGTTGGGCAGGGCAGTGAATGACCGCGTGTCAGGCTTTTCCTGGAAACAGTCCGTCATGGCATCGGCGCCCCGGTCAAATCGATTCATCGGCAGAAGCCCAAGGATCAGTTCAATTGTTCGGAGCATGCCCGTCTGGTTGTAGTTCTGGTGCACGACGGCCCCGCGCCGCGTGTACGGGCTTATGACCAATCCCACTGTCCTGTGACCGTCCACATGATCAAGCCCTGCCTGCGGGTCGTCTTCTGTTACGAAGATTACCGTTTCAGGCCAGAAGCGCGACTTGCTCACAGCCTCGACTATTCTGCCCAGGGCCAGGTCATTGTCTGCGACCATGGCGCGCGGAGTCGGAACATTGGGCCGGGTCCCGCTCGTGTGATCGTTCGGCAGCAGCATGATCATGAAGTTCGGCATGCTGCCCTTCGACTCGAATTCCTTCAGTTCCTTGATGAATTCTCGAGCCCTGTAAGCATCCGGAACCGTGCTGGGGAATCCGATGAAGGTTGGACAAAGGTAGGGTCGCAATGTGTCCACCTGGGTTTCCGCGTGGATCTGGATCCGACCTGTCTCCTCGTTGAAGTCTCTCCATACATCCTTCCACATGATATTCCGTGGAGTGATGCGTGCCTGAACGAACTCGCCGTAGTTTCTAAAGGTGAGGCCTTTTTTGAGCACTTCGTCCCAGATGAATCCGGTCGCGGCGTATGCCATCGGATCAGTGCCGTTGTAGGGGTAACTCCGGTTGAACCCCCCGAAGCTCTTCTCCAGGTAATCGGTAACAAAGGCTTCGGTGGCCCACTGGTGGCCGTCTGCGCTCAGGACGCCGCTGCAATAGAAATTGTCGAGAAGGACGAACTGTTCCGCGAGCGCGTGGTGGTTGGGAGTGACTTCGCGGCCGAATTGGACGAGTGCAGGATCCCCGTCACCCTGCGGCATATCTCCAAAAACCTGATCGTAGGTCCTGTTCTTTTTGATGATGTAGAGCACGTGCTTGAATACCGAGGCTCTACCAACACGATCCGGAACCGGCACCGGTTTGCCGGCAAGCTTCCCCTGTGGAAAGTTGGAAACGAGCAACTGCAGGTTGTTGTTGCGATGGACCTCCTGTGTGTAGCGCGCGAGCACTTCGTCGGCGGGGATCGGGATGAAGGAGATCGAACCACTGTGATCGTGCGAGGTGTAGCCCCTTCGGTCGCTCCGCTGGTTGCGGCTCCCGATTCCCTTCGTGTTGGCGACGATGAGAAGTCCCCGTTTCGCATCAATCAGCACTGCGCCGGGGTACCATCCCGCCGGTATATATCCCGCGACGCGGCTATCGGCGGCCCCAGTCTTTCGACTCCCGGCTCGCGCTCCCAGAGACACGACGCAGACGGCGTTGTCGGTTCCGTTCGCAACATACAGAGTCCCGTCATCCGCACTGACTGCAAGCGCGTTGGGCGAACTCCCGGAGGGGCGTGACGGTGGCACGACCGAAATCGTCTCAACCACCCGATCGGCGGCCGTGTCGATCACGCTGACCGTGTCGCTATTGGCATTGGCGACGAAGAGGCGAGAAAGGTCGGAGCTCAAGGCCATCCCGCTGGGGTGAAGTCCCACCTCGATTTGTCGCAATTCAGTTCCGCTTTCGAGGTCCACGACCGAGATCGAGCCGCTCGCTGCGACGCCGTTTTCAGGATTCACCAGAACCCGTGTTCCCGAGCTCATCGCCGCCGGCTCCTCAGCGCGGGGCTTGCGGCCGGCCCAGTTTGAAACATAGGCTTTGCGATTGGAGGCCAGCACGACTGTGTAGGGCGCCATTCCGACCGGGACCTGGCTGATGAGTTTACCCGTGGACAGGTCGACGCAGCCCAGACTGTTGTTGCGGCTAAGCGTCACCCACAGAAGGTGCCTCTCCCCCTCGAGCGCCAGTCCGCCCGGGGAGGATGGATTCTTCGTCGGCTCGGTGGGACTCAGGCCTGGGGTTTCCGGCGCAGTGGCAGCGGGCCCCGGCAGAAATATCGGATCGCTCCAGCGCAGGATGTTCTTTGCCTCTACCGACGCCACATGGATGCGACTTTCACTGTCGGTAGCGTACAGCTTCTTGCCGTCGGCCGAGAACAGAATGCCGTGGAAACCTTGTCCTCCCCTTTCGACTGTGAGTGTCTGGAGTATCGTGCGGTCCTGCATCCGGATCAGCACGAGGTCTCCGATATTTTTGACTGCCAGTAACGAGCCGTCAGGACTGAACGCCAGGTCGGTGGGACGGCCGGGGAACTGAACCTGAAAACCCGCCGGGCGGAGGAACTGGTTGGTGGGAACCAGAATGCTGCCGTCGGGTTGCGGGCCGATCTTCCGCGGTACCTGATCATCGAGTCGGACAATGTCTGGTCGGGTAAACAGGATCACACCTGCAAGGACAATCGACAATGTGACGAGTCTCTTCCATCTCGGGATCATGGGCGTTCCGTCCTCCTGATTACAATTGTGAGTGGAATCTTATCCGGCTTCCCAGAAGATCTGCCACATATTTCACGACAGATTATTTCGTACTGCAAACCCGCAATTCCGTGTCCTCCTGGCAAGGAATTCCTTATGCGAGAAAATGCATTCAGCAAGATCAAAGTTCACAGTTCGCGGTTCGCAAAGGGCACTGATCGCCGGCAGACTGCAAACCACTGCGAACAGCAAACTGCGAACGGCGAACCTGAAATCAGTGCAGTGATTATAGGGTCATTGCGGCCTCCTGCCTTTTGATTGCGGCTATGCCGCTCCGGGAAATTCGTGTAATTCGTGGCAGTTTTGGTAGATTTTATGCCTATGCGACTGGTGCTTTTCGATATTGACGGCACACTGATCTTGAGCGGCGGCGCCGGAATGCGCGCGTTTTACCGGTCGATGAGGCTGGTGTTCGACATTGCCGTGGACCGAGAGGTCATCCGCCCCGACGGTAAGACTGATCCACTGATTGCGAGAGAGATACTGGCTCATTTCGGCCAGGAAGACCGCTGGAATGAAGAATCGCGCCACAGATTATTCTCCTCCTATCTGATCTGTCTGGATGACGAGATGAAGAAGGCGCGGGCAGGCGGGTCGATCCGAATCCTTCCGGGTGTGACCGACCTTCTGGAAACACTCGCGGACATGCCTGATGTTGCGCTCGGTCTGGTAACCGGCAATCTTGAGGAGGGAGCGCGGATCAAGCTGGAGAATGCCGGATTGGCCCAATATTTCCGCTATGGCGGATATGGCTCGGATTCCGAGGACCGCACGACCTTGATTCGGATCGGCATCCAGCGCGGTTCACAACTGGTTGCTCCCTCCCTGGCGGATAGGGCTTTTGTGATCGGCGACACGCCGCTTGACGTGATCCATGGCCACGCGGCAGGTGCAAGCGTCATCGCGGTAGCAAGCGCAAAATACTCGGTTGATGATCTCCGGATCCACAGTCCTGATCTGCTTTTGTCCGACCTGACACCGGTTGATTCGATCCTATCCTTCATGCGGTGAGCGATTTTCCTCGACGCGTCAAGATCCCACATAACGCGCATAGAGTGATTTTGCCACCGCGAGGTCGTGCGTGCCGCTGATGATTGCACGGCCATCTGCAAACACAGAAAGTTGGTAGTCGTCAATCGAAGCCTTCAACAGGAACCGGTTTCTCTGCACCTTGCCGAGAGGACTCAGGCGGCGCTCGAGATCTTCAAGGTCGATGCGCGCTCCGTCACGCCTGCGGATCTGCACGGAATTGCGGCCGCACAGGTTCGTGGCATCGGACCCGAGTGCTCCCTCGAGGTACGGAAACTCGTGCCGGACACAGCAGGCACACTCGGGATCTCGTCCCGGAAGTTCGACGGCATTGTGTTGGTTGCCCCACAGATCCAGGGTGGTAATTCGCCGGTTGATGCGATCCCGCCGTCCTGCCAGGATTTTCAGGGCCTCGGCGGCCTGGAGAGAGGCGATCGTGCCGACGATCGGGCCGATGACGCCCACTGTGTCGCACGAGGGCGCAAGTGCTGCCGATGGAGAGTTCTCAAGAACACAGCGCAGACATGCCGTTTCACCGGGTAGAACCGGGAAGGTCAATCCGTAGGAGCCGACGCAGGCGCCGTAGATCCATGGAATTCCGGTTTTAACCGAATAGTCATTGAGGAGAAACCGGGTGTCAAAATTGTCCGTGGCGTCAACAATGAGGTCGAAGCCCTCGAGAAGCCGCACGATAGTGGAGGCGTTTACATCTTCGACCACACCCTCAACTTTGACCAGAGAGTTTACCACCCGCAGTTTGCGTTCCGCGGCCGCCGCCTTCGGCAGCAGAGCCCGCACGTCTTCTTCGTCAAAGAGGATTTGCCGTTGCAGGTTGCTCTCCTCCACGAAATCGCGATCGATGATGCTCAGGGTCCCCACACCGGCACGCACCAGGAGAGAAGCCTGAACTGTTCCCAGAGCCCCGCATCCAACGAGCGCTACGCGCGAAGCCATGATTCGTGCCTGGCCTTGCGGTCCTATCCCATCGAACAGGACCTGCCGGGAATATCTGCCCGGAACCTCCCCCTGTCCGGTATGAGAGCCTTCTACGACCGGGATCGGTCGCCTTGGGTTCACAGGTTTTTCTCCTCACTGAAGCTAGGATCGATTTGCAGCCATCCTCTGCAAGTCTACATCACAATGTCTGTGAAGGAAATTCGCTGACATCCCTGACCCCTGACCCTTGATCCTTGATCCATGGTTCCGGGCTCCTATTGACGGCGGGCAAGGCGGGAGATTATTCTCTCGCCATTGTGCGGCGTACCTGCTCTTGTCAGTGATCTGACGGGCGAAATGAAATTGAGGTATGTCCTTTCCTTCAAGTTCCAGGAACAGACATGGAAAAGATCATGAATAGAGTGTGTCGAGGAGTCTTCACATTGGCTTTCGTACTCTGGTTTGCCGCGGAGGGCTCTGCCCAGCTGGGTATGTTCAGCAAAGAACAGCGCGAGGAACTTACGCGTGAGTGGAAAGGCGATCGATTTCCAGACGGTCGACCGAACGTCCCTGACGCGCTGCTGGCGCGATTGAAGAACGTCACGGCCGAGGAGGCCTGGGGCGTTCTGCAAGGCGCCGGTTATCGCTACCAGTTCGAAGGGGGCTGGAAGGTCATTAATCCCGGGGAACGGCTGGTTGGCCGAGTGGTCACGGCTGTCTTCATGCCGCTGCGCCCTGATGTCAATGCGGTCATTTCCGACTATGGCAAGAAGGAGGGACGATCGCAGGCGGGAGGGCAGAATGCCTGGGTGATCGACACTCTCCAGCCCAACGATGTGCTGGTGGTGGATCTGTTCGGCAAGATCAAAGACGGCACATTCATCGGGGACAATCTGGGGACTTCAATTTTCTCGAAGACGCACGCCGGCCTGGTTGTCGATGGTGCGGTACGGGATGTTTCCGGCATATCGGAGATCAAGGGCTTCAGATGTTTCATCCGTGGATCCGATCCCTCGGCGCTCAGGGAAGTCACGCTCATGGGAATCAACGTGCCGATCCGGATCGGGCAGGTGACAGTCCTTCCAGGCGATGTTGTCGTAAGCGATCCGGAAGGCCTGACCTTCATACCGCCGCACCTTGCCGAAAAGGTTGCGGACTCGTCGGAATTGGTCCAATTGCGCGACGCCTGGGGGCACCAGATGCTGCGGGAAGGCAAGTACACCCCGGGACAGATCGACAGCCGCTGGACGAAGGAAATGATCGAGGAATTCAACCTCTGGGCGGGGAAGCAGGGCGCCAAAGTGCGGATGAAGACGCCCTGAAGCACTGCTCTCTCTGCGTCTCCCGGCATTTTGCATATCTCTGAGGTGGCGATCTTAAACAACCGCAAAGGCGCCGATGCGGGGAAATCTCCCAACCCTCCTTTACACCTGTGCTGGACCGGAGTTCCTTGCTGCAGCGAAAGGCAGCCCGAGCATTTCCTCCGTCCGTTCTCGCAGCGGCCGGTATCCGAGCGGGAACCCCAATTTTCGCTGTTTTTTTCCTTGACATGCTCATCCTGTGTTGGGCAGTCTAGCTTCACATTCCAGACCTAGCTAATCCAGTGTCCTGCGACTGAGGGGGTGCAGGCACAATGGAATGTTCGAACGTTGGCTACTACGGCCAGTGTATTCGCCTTCGTTAAATCTTGCCAGACGGGCTTTTTGTAGCCAACAGTCGTCGCGCGATCGTCCGAACTATCTGAATTCCGGCGTTGAGCCGACGAACAATTCTTGACCATATCCCTGGCATGTGCTTCTGCCCGGCCAACTTTTTATTCATCTTTCCGGCCGAGGGATGACCATGAGCGGCTTCAGTTCGGTCAGGTCCTCAAGGTCAGGGCAGGACTTTACCCGCCGCAACACGCGTATGGGCCCGACTTCGTGCAGTCCAACAAAGGCAAGTATGGAGAAATATTTATGAAGGTACGGTTTCATTTTCGCAGATGTACCGTCTGGGGATTCGCACTGTTGGTCATGAGTTTTTCAGTGCTGGCCCAGTCGGTTCGTGGCACCTTGAGGGGTCACGTCCAGGATCAATCTGGCGCGGTGGTCCCCGGAGCCAGCGTGACAATCAAGAACACCGGAACGGCTGAAGAGTACACCACCGTGAGCGATGAGCAAGGTACGTTCCAATTCCCATCGATCGCATTGGGTACCTATAGCCTCGTGACGCAGTTGACGGGCTTCAAGCAGGTCGAGGTGCAGGGCATCGTGGTGGAGGTCGGTAAGCCGGCTGAAGCAAACGTCAAGCTCGAAGTAGGTGCCGTGAGCGAGCAGGTTGTCGTCACGGGCCAGGCTCAGCAAGACGTCAATACCATCAGCGCCACGTTGACCAACGTCGTCAGCACACGCCAGGTAGCTGACCTTCCGCTGCAGACCCGCAATCCGGTAGATTTGGCCCGTCTGCAGATCGGCATTGCGGTAAGCGGCGACAACACACGTACCGCCAACGTCGGCGGCTTGCGGGGATCCGCGACCAACGTGACTCAGGACGGCATTAACGCGATGGACAACTTCGTAAAGACGGATTCGTTCTTTGCGCTCTCCGCGCCATCGCTTGCCTCCACTGATGAATTCAGCGTGACGGTAGGAACGGTGGGTTCGGACGCCGGCCGTGGCGTTGCCCAGGTGCGTATGGTGACCAAGTCGGGAACCAACGAATTGCACGGGAACGTTTTCTGGCAACATCGTAATGATTGGTTAAATGCCAACTCATTTTTCAACAATTCCTCGCACAACCCCAGAGACATAATCAGACAGAACTGGTTTGGTGTGGCCGTGGGTGGCCCGCTTTATGTGCCAAAGGCCTACGACGGCCGGAACAAGAGCTTCTGGTTTTTCTCTTATGAAGGATTTCGTGAACCGTTTTCGGTTACCCGCAACCGCGTAGTCCTGACGGACCAGGCGCGCAAGGGCATTTTCCGCTATAACGGTTCGGACGGGCAGCAGAAGTCGGTGGACTTAATGACTATCGGAAACGTGAAGAGCATAAATTCAATAACATCGACGATGCTCAGTGCCATGCCGCTTCCGAACAATACCGATGTCGGCGATGGGCTGAACACGTCAGGCGCTCGTTTTGCCGTCAACGGGGCCGATCCGAGTGACAAATATGTCGGGCGCTTCGATCAGGAGCTTCTGCACAGCCAAAAGTGGGGATTCCACAAACTGGAATTCGTCTACAACGTGGCGGATTTTGTGCTCCATCCCGACACCTTCAATGCCATCGAGTCTCCCTTCCCCGGCGGGATCGATGCGGGCCAGGCATCCTCCAGAACGCTGATGACAGCTGCCATCCACTCCACATTCGGCTCGCGCATCACCAATGAGGCGCGTTTTGGGCACCAACGGGCCCCTGTGGGCTTTTTGCGTGACACTGCGCCGAAGAATCCCTTTTTTACGACTTTTGCTTCAACTGCTGGTACTGCATTCCAGGTGCCGTCCTACGACAACACCTTCATGTCGCAGGGCCGCAACACCCTTGTCTATGAATTCCTGGACAACTTCGCCTGGGTCAAGGGGAGGCATACGTTGCGGGCGGGAATGGACTTTCAATCGGTTACCGCGATTACCTTTAATGATGCCGGAATCCAGCCGACTGACGTTCTGGGGACTAATTCGGCCAACCCCGATGGCATCACGAACTCGGTATTCCCGAATCTCCCCTCCGGATCCACGGGCACGGCAATCGCGAATCGGGCGCGCGACGTCTATTATGACCTTACCGGCGCCTTGGCGAGTGCCTCAGCGACATTCAACGTCTCAAGCCCCACCTCAGGATTTGTCCCGGGCGCAACCCGTCAGCGAAACTTCAAACAACGCGAGTTGTCTCTCTACTTACAAGACGAATGGAGGATCCGGCGGAACCTGACCTTCAACTACGGCCTGCGTTGGGAGTGGGAAGGCGTGCCCTATGAGACCCAGGGTCTGGCGATCCAGCCAACCAACGGGATTGCGGGGCTCTATGGTATCTCGGGAGTCGGCAACCTGTTTAATCCCGGTTCGCTCAAAGGCACGGCACCTACGTCCCTTGATTTTGTCAACGGAAAGACGGGTAAGAAGCTCTACAACAACGATTGGAACAACTTGGCTCCCTTTTTCGGCATCGCCTACCAGCCGCAATTCCAATCCGGGCCCCTGCGCTGGATCTTCGGAGGGGAAAGGCAGAGTTCCATTCGCGCAGGATACTCAATCAGCTATCTGCATGACGGCTTCACAGTCGTCAGCAACGCGCTGGGAACAGGCACTACCAATCCCGGGTTAATACAGAC
>DASQID010000247.1:0-5729 GCA_035631775.1 Acidobacteriota bacterium | reverse complement strand
TGACTTTGCTTCGATATGTACTGATTCTGTCATCCGGATGCTCGTTGAGCAGGATCAGATCGAGTTCCCCGTCGTTGTCGTAGTCCAGAAAGTGCAGTCCCCAGCCGCTCATGTTGTAGGTCGCACTGCTCATCTCAGTGTTATTAATCCCTTCGTCCTCGAATTTCTCCCTCCCGGTGTTCCGGTATAAGGAGAACAGCTCGTGATCCACATTAGCCACGAACAGATCGAGGAACCCATCCGAGTTGAAATCCTGTGCATCGACGCCCATACCAGAGCGTGGATTCCCCTCACGGCTGTAAGCAACTCCGGCAAACAAGCCGATGTCCTCGAAGGTCCCGTCTTTTTTGTTCTTGTACAGATAGTTTGCCTCGGTGTCGTTGGCCTGGAATATGTCTATCCATCCATCATTGTTGATATCGGCCGCGACGACCCCCAATCCCTTACCACCCGGGTTGGCGATCCCGGCCTTTTCGCCCACCTCTGTAAATGTGCCGTCTCCATTGTTGTGGAAGAGCCAGGCAGGACGGCCTGGGAAGAGGCGTGGAATGCAGTATCCCAGTTTGTCGAGCTTGCGACAGTAGGCATTCAGCTCGGGCGTCCAATGAACGAACTGGCACACGAACAAGTCAAGCCTGCCGTCGTTGTCATAGTCGAACCATGTGGCACTGGTGCTCCAACCCGGGGTGTTGATACCGGACTGGGCTGTCATGTCTTTGAAGGTACCGTTTCTCTCATTGTGATACAGGATTGAATATTCGAATCCCGTTACGAGCATGTCGGGATAGCCATCGCCGTCGTAATCCCCTACAGCCACTCCCATTCCAAAGCCCCTGCCCGCTACGCCGGCGATTTCGGTAACGTCGGTGAATGTGCCGTCATGGTTGTTGTGATAGAGTGCATTGCGCAGCGGCGTCGAAGGTTTGAAAAAACTCGACTCGCCGCTGTTTACGAGATAGATGTCCATCCAGCCGTCCTGATCATAATCCAGGAAGGCACATCCCCCGCCGACGGTTTCCGGAAGATAGTGATTAGCAGACATGCCATTGTTATGGGTCCACTGAATACCGGCGGCGACTGTGATATCCGTGAACTGAACCTTCTGCCCGTTGTAAAGACTAGACACCGCAGCCAGAATGAAAATCGAGCCGATCAATTTCATAACTATTCCGTCAACACGTGTCGGTTCCTGAGGATTTCACCCCGTGCGCCATGACAAAGGAATTACAGGATGAATTCCCCAAGGTCTGACGGCCAACCGCGCCGAAAGAGGCCACGAAAAGCGATATTTGCTCGACCGACCAGTTGTGGCGATCGGAGAGCATCAGAGGAATAATGATAAGTGGCGTACCTACAAATAACGCGAAATCGTGCCACGAATCGAGAATCCAGACAGAGGAGCGATGCGACCCGGCTGCCTCGGCGGCTGCCCTTTTGATCATAGTTTTGCGGTCAGGATGCCCGGCGCCGGCACCAAAATCTCGAAGCGCCAAGGTTTGGAGGTCTGATTTTCCTCAATACTGTAAAATTGGATTACATCACCCTTATTGTGGATGTATAGAGCGCTGAGGCGCGAAAGTCAACGCCATTTCGATTCATTTCGATGCCTTGAATCCTGGCGCAATCGGCGGCGGGCCCCCAAAAGGGTCCGCCAGCAATAAGATCTCATTTTGATTCAGAATGTATTCATGTGCGGGGGGTCATCAGATCCCCGGGACGCGCGCCGGTCTGATGACCAGCGCCACAGGACTTACAGGATGCTCTTGCAGGGATTGAGGTGCATCGGCTTCATCAACGGCTCTCATCCAGTGTTGTGCAGTCCCGCGGCGATACCGTTGATGGTCGCTCCCAGGGCTTGCTCGATTTCGTCATTTGCACGAGCCTGCCGCTTGCGTTTCAGCATTTCGACCTGAATCAAGCTCAGCGGGTCGATATAGGGATTGCGCAATCTTATGGAGTCTGATAGGGCGGGGTTCTGTTCGAGCAGCCGCATTTGACCCGTAATCCACAGTATCGCTCGGAGCGTCCGCTGGAACTCCGCGACCATCACTGCGAACACGCGCTCCCTCCGTCCGTGATCCGCGACAAGATCCGCATAGAGGCGCGCGATACTCAAATCCGCCTTGGCCATTGCGAGTTCTACGTTGCGCACCATCACGGTGAATAACGGGAAGTCGGTCATCATTTCCTTGAGCAGGCCCTGCTGCTGCGTGTGCTGCTCCCGATACCTTTCAAATGCATACCCCACTCCAAACCAGGCCGGAACGGCGTGGCGGCTCTGCATCCAGCCAAAGACCCAGGGTATCGCCCGCAACCCGCTGAGACCGGATCCTTCCGACCTGCGCGGTGGACGCGAGCCAATGCGCACGTGTTCCAGCTCATGTACGGGCGTCGCTTGCTCGAAATAGGGCAGGATGTCGGGATTTTCGACAATATGCGTCCGATAGTAATCAAACGCGGAATCCGCGAGTTCGTCCATGGCGCATTCCCAGCGTCCGTCTTGCCCGGCACCGGGGCCGCTCGGGCGTACAAGGGCTTCAAGCGACGCCGCAATCATCAGTTCGAGATTCCATTCGGCAAGCATGGGATCGGAGTACTTCCAGTTCAGTACCTCTCCCTGTTCGGTAATCTTGATCTGACCTGAGAAATCCCCGATCGGCTGGGAGACGATGGCGTCGTGTGTCGGCCCGCCGCCGCGTCCGACCGTGCCGCCTCTGCCATGAAACAACCGCAGCTTTACGTCGCAGTCGCGTGCCGCCTGGTGCAACCCCCGGTGCGCCTTGTAAAGCTCCCATGTGCTGGTAAGCATGCCGCCGTCTTTGTTCGAATCCGAATAGCCGAGCATGACCTCCTGCCATCGGTTCCAGGAATTCAGCAGCGGCTGATATTCCGGGGCACTCCACACCTCCTTCATGATTCCTGAGGATGCCCGGAGTGAATCGATGGACTCGAACAGCGGAACCGGCATGAGTCCCGGATCGGGGCCGCGGCCGCCGATCTGAACGCCGGACAGGCGGGCCAGGCGAATGACTGCGAGGATATCTCCGGCACACTGCGCACCGCTTATGATGTGAGCCCGGATACACTCCGGAGGATGCGACCGCTTCGCCTCTGCAATCGTCCGAAAGGTTTGCAGCAACCGTGCTGTTTGCGGGGAAAGGGCGGACGGCACCCGGACGGCAGTCGCGGGTCCGGTCACGGCGGCAAGTTCGTCGAGCGCCGTCGAATGGACGTGGGCATGTTCCCGAATGTCCAGCGCGTGCAACTGGAATCCGAAGGTGCGAACCTTGCAGAGAAGCGGATCAATCAGGAGCTCCGTAAGCTGACGGCCACTGTTTTCGCACAGGCTGGTCCTGATGAGTTCCAGGTCTCCCGCAAACTCGGCGGCAGTCTGATACGCCTGCCTCGCTTCCGGCTCTTCCAGAGTGTAGAGCAGGCGGCGACGCACATATGCAACAAACCGGCGGTAGAGTTCGACAGAGGACTGAGTACCCCATCCGGCATGAGGATCTGCGATGCTGGATTGGTAGTCGGCCAGTCTTGCCCGGAGCAGATTAGACACCCCAGTCTGGCGTGCCGACGAGCTGAGTCTGTCGGCAAGCACGTCTGCAGAGCCGATATAGTGTTCCAGGATCATCCTCCCGGCCATTTGAAGCGCCTGCAACGTGCACTCGGGCGTCACCGAGGGATTTCCGTCGCGGTCGCCGCCTATCCATGAACCGAACTGCAAGAGCGTCGGAATCTCTGCCTCCTGCGGGGCAAAGCCGTAAACCTGCCGGAACGAAGCTCTGATCTCGGTATACAGTTTCGGAAGGACGTCAAAGAGGACCATCGGGAAATACTCCAGGCCCATGCGGACTTCGTCGATGACCGTAGGCGGCACCAGCCTCACTTCATCTGTTTGCCATAAGGAGATGATTTCTGCAAAAATCTCGGCTTCGCATTCCATCGCCTCCTTTTCGGAAAAGGGGAGATGATCCAGCCGCTCCAACTGCTGGGCGATGCGCCGGCGCTTCAGAAGAACGGTCCTGCGGGCGACCTCCGTCGGGTGGGCGGTGAAGACCGGCTCCACACGCACAGAGCGGAGCATTGACAGCGCATCGGTGCCCGAGATGCCGGCATCGCGCATCCGCTGCAGAATTTCGGCAAAGGAGCCTTGCGGCACGGAATGATCCGGATCGAACTTGAGGGCGCGCCGGCGGCGCTTGGAGTGATTTGTTTCAGCCAAGTTTATGAGTTCAAAATAGGATGCAAACGCTTTTGCGACCCGGTATGCGGCCTGCGCGTCCAGGGATTCGATGATGCGCCGGGCTTGCGCGATGAATTCATCATCCTCGCCGACGGCACCGGACGAATCGGTCAGGCGCTCGCGATGCTGAATCAGAAGGCGCCGCAATTGTTCGACTCGGTCAAATACCTGCTGTCCAACCTGCTCGATCAGCGCCCTGCCGAGTAGGATCCCGAGTGAACGGACATCCCGGCGCAGGGCGGCGTCCTTCGTGGGCTCGACCGTGCGCGCTGTCAGCTCAGCCAGCCGAGTCTCCTGGTTTTCCGGTGTCCAGAGCGACTTCTCATCCATGACTATTAAGGCATCATTCGTACCACGAACCTTCAAATCCTTGCCACTTCGACAAGGATACAACACTTGTCTTGGCGCCTTTGCGTCTTGGAGGTGGCCCCATAAAGAGCCACCTCCAAAGCGCGAAGACGCGAAGTAACGCCAAATTCTTATGGTTGCGGCTATGCTGCACCGGGCAATTCGTGAGATTTGCAGCTTCCGCAAATTCCCCAGGCAATCTCTGATGGACGCGAGGAGGTCAGTGACTCATTGGAGCATTGCTTTCGTAAATCACCTGACCTCCAATGATGGTCATCCGGACTTTTGCCTGGTTCAGCGCCGATGCCGGCGAGCTGAAAATGTCGCGATCCAGCAACACGAGATCCGCAAGCTTACCACTCTGGATGGATCCCTTTTGTCTCTCGCCGAATTCCGCATACGCCGCATCAAGAGTATGGGCGCGCAGGCACTGTTCCAAGGTCATAGAACGTCCGTCAGCTCCGGGCCATTGCAGAGCCTGGCGGATGACCTCCAAGGGAGGTGTCAACGGCGATGCGCCGATTGCGTCGGTTCCAAAAGCGATCCTGACCCCGGCATCCAGCAGTTGCCTGCATGGGAAGAGATTCCTGGGGGGAGGAGCACCGTCCGTCGTCCGGATATCGATGTCAGTCAACAGCGGTGGTTGAACGCTCGCGATGACGCCCGCCTTGGCATAGAGGCTGATCCAGTCAGTCGGGATATCATGCGCATGCTCGATGCGAAATCTCGGGTCAGCGGGACGAAATTCATCCTGAATGCGCTCGTAAATTCTGAGTGTATTGTATCCCCCGGCGTGCACCATGATTTGCAGCCCGGCGCGCGTCGCACCGGCAAACCAACCGTAGACTTCCTCTGCGGCCGGCTCAACAGACCAGCGATCGTAAGACGCAGGAACACTTGGCCCGGGCCTTTCAATATAGCCGTTTTTAAAAAGCTTCAGGGCACCCCAGTGCAGCCACTCATCCCCTCTGCCGTGCACCTCCACATAATCCCGCAATCGCGTCCACTCGGTAAGCGGGACGCCCACATAAATGCGGGTACGGAGTTTTCCTTGCCGGCGCAGGTGCTGCAACGCCAGGAGTTCCTGCCAGCTGCCGGTGTGCTGAACCGAGGTCACGCCGAACTCCGCCAG
>DASQID010000246.1:0-1732 GCA_035631775.1 Acidobacteriota bacterium | reverse complement strand
CGCGCGGGTCTGATGACCGGCGCCACAGGTGGTTTTCTTTCGTGCCAATTGCGAAGTTGATTCTGCGCAGGTCCTAAGGGCTGGCGCAAGAATAACTTCACATTTTGCTGCTGGCCCCCAGGCCCGCTGGCGAGGCGCGAGCGACGAGCTATACCCGGGGTGGTATGTGAGGAGCGAGCAACAAAGCCAGTGGGCCTGCGGGCCGCAGCCTGAAAGGGCGCGGCGGCGGGCGGGCATCTGCTTCGTTGCCGCTCCTCGACAATATACACCGATATCGCCTGCGTCGCGGCGCCTCGCATCTGCCCGCCCCAGGAGCGCCGCAGGCGCGACGGTGCTCGCGCCAAAATGTGAATTTATTCTTGAGCCAGCCCTAAGGGTTCGTGCACAACATGAGACTAGACCGGATCACGCCCATTATTCTCGCCGCAGGAGATTCAGCGCGGATGGGATTTCCCAAGGCACTGCTGCCGATCGGGCAGGACACATTCATCAGCCGCATTCTGAATACGCTGGAACATGTCGGCATGAAAGGAACCACGGTCGTCCTGGGAAGCCATGCGGGGCAAATCGAGCCGCGCATCAGGGATCGGAGGGTCAGAGTTATCGTCAATCCACGTCCGAGCGACGGTCAGTTGTCCTCGATTAAGCTCGCGCTGTCGACACTCGATCCCGCCAGCGAGGCGTGCATGCTCTGGCCAGTCGATCAGCCTGGGATTTCGGAGACTCTCGTGCGTACCCTGATCCTCAAGTTTGCATCCTCGAACGCACACTTGGCGCTGCCACAATGTAGAGAGAGAAGAGGCCATCCAGCCGTTCTCCGGCGACTGCTCTTCCAGGAAATTATGGATACACCCCTCCAGGAAGGTCTCAAGCCGCTGGTGCTGCGACATCAACCAGACATGGCGCTGCTTCCGACGGACGAGTCGGCCGTGATTGAAGACATTGACACACCCGAGGATTACTTTCACCTGACTGGCATACGATTGGAGGAAGCCCTCGGCATCAGTCGAGCGAACGACTGAAGCGAGGTCGAGCAAGGGCAAGCAGGCGAGCGAGAGGTTCCGAGAGATTCGCCCCCTTGAATCCCTGCGCCAGCGACCACAATCCCATGTACAGATAACCGAACTGGAACAGCATCAGAAACGGGATTATGCCGTAGATGCCCAGATCCCAGGCGTAGAAGACGATGCACGTGAAATAGAGTCCGAAGAAAATCTCGACCAGAGTCAACAGGCCGACCCTTCCTCGATACTTCTTGGTCTTCCAATCCCCGTTGCTTCCCTCGACCGAATACTTTGGGGTCCGTACAAAGGGAGTCTGCACTCCGAATGCTCCCTCCAGAACAGCCTTCGTTCCGGAGATGGTCATGCCGATCCCGACCGCCATCAGACCCGGGAGGTAGGCGATACGTTTGTACCAATCCTTGTGAAGGGCCTTCTGTGAGACGACGTAGAAGCTCGACACGCTGCTGAAGGACAGGATGAAAAGCGGCAGATCGATGGTGAGCAGTTCGAAGATCCCCTGATTGAATCGGACGATCAAGGCCGGAAAGAGAACGAATGAGAGGACAACCATCAGTGGGTAGGAAATGTTCCCTGTCAGGTGGTACCAGGCCTCCATTTTTTCGACTGAAGGCAGATTGCTCCGGAGCAGTTGCGGAAGCAGTTTCTTAGCCGTCTGCATCGCTCCCTTAGCCCAGCGGCACTGTTGAGCCTTGAAGGAGTTTATTTCC
>DASQID010000245.1:0-1880 GCA_035631775.1 Acidobacteriota bacterium | reverse complement strand
TCAACTCACCTTGTCGTGCGAATCGGGCAATAGGCTGTCCGGGGAGAAAACTACATTCGCGCCGAAATGGGTTAAGGCCCGACGCCACTACTACGGTGTTGGAGAGCTGTTGGCTTGAGCGTGGGGCAGAACCGGTTGGCAGAGGCGTGGGTAGTGATGCTGTCCTACCACCGAAAATGTTTCTTGGTGAGCGCGGCAGGACTGGAACCTGCGACCCATGCCTTAAAAGGGCATTGCTCTACCAACTGAGCTACGCGCCCACGACCTTTTAATGTAACACACCGATTTGCACGCCGCGCGCTGCTATCGCGGCAGTTCAACGCCCGAGAACTTCTGGCACTCAGCCAGAAGTTTTTCCTGCAACTCCACCTCGCGAGTAGCTGGTTTCGGCGCGCGACGGCGCATGTGATAGAAGTATTCGCCCGTTACCTGGGTCGCCGGATCATCACTGACCGCGAGCCAGACCTGCGTGCGATGCCCCTGGTCCAGATCATCTGTCGCTGCGGGCCCTCCCATCCTGGTTGACACCCAGCCGGGCTCCACAGCATTCGACAAGACATCCGGCCAGAGTCGTGCGACGGCGAATGCCAGAAGCACGTCGTGGAATTTTGTATTCGAGTATGCCTGCTGTCCGTGCCAGGGTCGCTCTTTCCAAGCCAAGTCCTTCAAGCTTGCATCGCCTTGTTGATGCAACATGGAACTCAGATACACAAGCCGTTTCGGTTTCTGAATCAGTGACGTAAGAATGTAGGTCGCCAGGGTGTTGACCGCAAACTCATGCGGCAGCCCATCATCTGTCGCAACCCGCCGTGGCTGTCGATACCCTACTCCCGCATTGTGAATCACTGCATCGAAGGCTCCAAGAGCATTCACCTGGTCGGCAACGCTCCGTGTCTGCCGGATGCTGCTCAAGTCTCCAATGACAACCGCCTCCGCTCCCGGGACGCCCTTCAGCGCTTCCCTGCCCCGGGCGTCATTACGCGCGTGCAGCACGACCGTGTGTCCCTGCTCGACGAGCAACTGCGCTGCCATTTTTCCTAACCCGTCTGCTGACCCTGTAATAAAGACACGTGCCATAGGACTCTGTTCCCTCACAGCTCTGGATGCTGGTCTGGTCAGTAAGATTCAACGCAATTGAAAAGGCCGCCCTCGCGGGCGGCCTCGTCTAAAGCACCTCCGAATTTACGGCGTGAACACAATCACTCCAAATGTCCCTGCCAGATTGCCACTCGGACCCGCGGCAATGTACAGATGGTTGGCCGGTCCGTTCTTTCCCAGTCCGTCGCCGAAATCGATCCCCCACAGCTGATCGATCACAATCGCCTTCCCAGTCTTGTCTTTCACAGTGCCAACAAACCGCCCGCTCACCGGATCAAACGCGTTAATCGTCCCCCCGTTCGTGTTGTTCGAAATCAGCAGGGTATTACTCAGCGGGCCAAAGTTCTTCGGCGCGGCGGCGATGCCCCACGGCTGATTCAGAGGCACTCCGTGAATCAGCGGCTTGCCTGGATTCACCGGTGTGCCGTCTTCGAGGAACCGCTCCACAAACCCGCCGCTGGCCCCCGTAGTACTGGCAAACGTTACGTAGACGATCCCGTTGATGTCCCGCACTCCGAACGGCGCAAAGCCTGCCGGGAGGGTGGAGTCCGTAAATGCTTTCACGAAATTGAAGTTCGCGTCGAAAATCTCCACCTGACTGTTCGCAAGATCGGCCGCATACAGGAAGTTTCCTGAAGCCTTGCTGGTGATCGCCAGTCCGGTATAGACCGCGCCCTTCGGTTGATTTTGTAGCGGAGCTAACACCGCCTGATTGAAATTCGTTTGCGGCGCCCATCCGCTGATCGTCCCGTCCAGCGTCGCAAATAGGAAGATCGAAGCCC
>DASQID010000244.1:0-11346 GCA_035631775.1 Acidobacteriota bacterium | reverse complement strand
TTTGATTCGCGCGGAGGATTTCCCTGAATGCGACACCCCGGAATCCAGTGCAAACGAAGGAGCCACCTCCTGGCGAGGGGTCACCGTACTCCAACCTGTGGGCAGGCCGGTCGCGGCATCCCGGACTTCAAATCCATAATTCTCCACCAGATTGTGCTCGGGCCCCTGCCCTGCAGCAACCGAGTATGCCCACGGCATTCCTGTGGTGCAGAAAAGCAAAACCAAACCTCCCGCCGTTTTCATCATCCCCCTCCCTGATGTCAAGCTTCGAACGTAGCAAAGGCCAATGCCGATTTCCAATCAATTCACTTCGGATCTCACAGAAGTATGGCTTTGGCGTCCATGGCCACCTTCAAATACTGTAAACCTAGGATCTAGGTTTCATTAAAAACCCGCAGCCGGAGTGGCCACGCCGGGCACTTAAGGACGTGCGACCGAACCATTAACACATAGCGAATTGGCTCCTGGCCCGGCTTATTGACTGCGTTGCGGGGCTCGATTACTATTCGTCCAACGGTGACTTTCCCAAAACCTTCGCATGATTGACATGCGGCCCCCCACTTTGGCACAGCCACTTCGATTGCAGTCATCACGAAGCAGGCAATCGTTATTCCGATTACAGGAGGGCTCATGAGGAATCTCGTTTCTGCCGACACCAGTGCTCTGCCGGAATTGCCTCTGGATGCGTGGCAGGACACTTATGACACCCTGCACATGTGGACACAGGTGGTCGGCAAAATTCCATTGATGCTCCATCCTCATATGAATCACTGGTGGGAGGTTGCACTCCAAGTAGGCGCGCGCGGACTCACCACACGCCTGATTCCCCACAAGTCGGGAGTATTCCAGATCCGCTTCGACTTCATCAGCCACGAACTGGTCATCGAGACCGATGCGGATCGGACCGAGAGGATCCCGTTGCGACCGCGGACGGTTGCAGACTTCTACAAGGAGTTCATGGGCAGCCTGGCGAAGCTTGGCATCGAAGTCAAAATGTACGCCAGACCGGTGGAGGTACCGGAACCGATACGGTTTGAAGAGGATTTCAGACATGCTTCGTACGACTCGGAAGCCGTCTCTCGCTTCTGGCGGATTTTGGTTTTCGCGGACACCGTATTCAAGGAATTCCGGTCGGGCTTTATCGGGAAGTGCAGTCCTGTGCATTTCTTCTGGGGCAGCTTCGATCTCGCGGTGACCAGGTTTTCCGGCCGCCGAGCCCCGGAGCGTGCAGGGGTGGATCCGGTTACGCGCGAGGCGTACTCGCACGAGGTCATAAGCGCGGGTTTCTGGCCTGGGAGCGGAGAAATCAAGGGACCCGCGTTCTACGCCTACTCGGTCCCTGAACCGTCAGGATTTGCCGGTGCGGCCATCCGGCCGAGCGCGGCGTTCTATCACTCCGGCATGCAGGAGTTCTTCCTCATGTACGATGACGTTCGTTCAACCCCGTTCCCCGGCCAGACTCTCCTCGAATTCCTGGAGAGCACCTATGACGCAGGTGCCAATCTTGCCGGATGGAACCGTTCTGAGTTGGAGCGCGAACCAATCAAGAGAGCCTGAAGCGGAGGAACAATGCAAAATTTCTGCGGCCACATGGATGGAATCAAGACGACCACAACAGACAAACGGGTGTGTGAGGACTGTGTGAAAATCGGCGATGCCTGGGTCCACCTCAGGATGTGTCTTTCGTGCGGACACGTCGGCTGCTGCGATTCCTCAAAGAACAAGCACGCGACAAAGCACTTTCGCGGCACCACTCATCCGCTGGTCCGGTCCATTGAACCGGGAGAAAGCTGGATATGGTGCTATGTGGACGAGATCAGTCCTGCCGAACTTTGAGTCTTGTCGCCAGGACGCCTTTGCGCCATTGCTTCGCGCGGGTGAAAAGCCGATTTTCCCTTGCGGACGGGTCACTGACAGGCATTGACCCGGCGTCACTAGAACCCACGCTCCTCGCGGTGTCGGGTAAAAGACCCATATCGCGAAGCACCCTGCGGCCGCGACAACGCCGACTGAGGCAATTTCGCGCTACTCACGCCTTGCCGTGAAGGTCCCTTCGGTTACATCCGCAAGCCTGGCCGTTCCCTTCATGATGTCTTTTTCGACCGTGCCGGCGTAAGTGACCGTTCCTTTCACTCCCTGCGACTCAACCTCAAACGAGAACGTGACTGCGTTGCCTCTCACAGTCCCAGTAACGTCGGCCTCGCCCAGAATGCCCGTGTAATGCCCAGTGAGTTTTTGCCCTTTCTGAGTGAAAGTAAAGGTTGGCGACCCGGTGCCCATCGGAGTTTCCACCTGGAAAAGCCAGGTCCCGGTTATATTGATTTCTCCGCTGTTTCCCGGCACCGCGCCCGACGACACCGGTCCGTCCGCGGGGGCACGCTTTGCGGTCCAATCGCCCTTCGCATCACCTCCGAAATCAGCTTCGCCCTTGATCGCACCTTCATTGAGAAGGCCGGTCAGCGCGACCGATATTTCAGTGCTTCCAATTGCAATTGTGTACGCGATTTTTATCTGCTTATCTGTCACACTCGCGTTACATGGAAGGTCGCCGGATTCTCTCTTCAGGACGCATGCCAGCTTTTCACCGTCCTGTCTGAGAACGGCTTTGAAGCTTCTGGGACCCATAGGCGTGTTCAGGGCCACCTCCCACACGCCGGCAAACTCCGACAGTTGACCTGCAGCAAATGATTGGCTGAGAAATGAAAATACGAACGCGGACAGCAAGGGCAGCACCTTCTTCATAAGAACCTCTCTTTGCAGGATTTCCGAACCGCATCGACTCGTTCGTGGATCATACCATGGACGAGCAGGTCGCCTGCAGCACTCTGCCGGCGGTGCGCGCAACAAGAGTGGATCCGCTGGTCGCCCTGGGACATGAATGACTAGACTGCTTCTCTGCCCGCCGACTCCCAGAATGTCCGGTCTGAATTTTGCGAACTTGGGGCCTGCGCTGAATCAACTTCGCAGTTGGCACGAAATGAAAACCACCCGTGGCACCGATCATCAGGCCGGCGCAGGTCGTCGCCCGAGGCAGCGACCAGGGGTCTGATGATCCCCCGCACATGACTACATTCTGCGCCAAAATGTGATCTTGTTTTTGAGCGAGCCCTTAAAGTCGCTTCGGGAGCATTCGCGCCGAATTTCAGACCTGACACACAGGGAACTACGCGCTGACCGGCTGCTGTGCATCTGCAGCTGGAGTCGGCGCGACTTCCGCGGAGGAGACGGTGTCGGGCGGCTTCATCGCTGCCATTTGCTCTTTCATCTTTTTCGCCATCTCACGCGGTGTGGGATCGGCGATGTGGGTCGCAAGCGACCACTGATACCCTTCGGGATCGATTACGGACCCACAGCGGTCGCCCCAGAACATGTCCATGACCGGCATCCGTTCTGTAGCGCCCGACTTCAGGGCTTTGGCGAACGCCTTGTCTGCATTCTCGACATAGACGTACAGGCTTGCCGGCGAGCCGCCCAGCGTCTTGACGCTTTTGCACCAGCCGGGCATCTCGGGCGAGAGCATCAAAGTGGTGCCTCGCAGCGTCAACTCGGCATGCATCGGCTTGCCGTCCGGACCTTTGCTGACGTTGCGCTTCTTGAATCCGAATGCCTTCTGATAAAAACTCATGGTTGCCTTCATGTCGGTCACAGTAAGCGCGACTGTAACCGCGCCATATTGCTTTCGGTTGAGCGGATCTACTCTCTTTGCCATTGTGAGATCTCCTCTTGACGATTGTCGGTTGAACGAGATCATGAAGCGATGGAATTTCAGCGGTGCTGAATTTGGTGAGCCGCTCCCGCTGAGGCACCGTCGCCGCGATCCGGTCCGGAGAATCGCTGCCGGAACGCCAAACCGGACATCCAAACCGCGCACCCAGATCTTTTGCGTGGAATAATCTTATCAGCCAACGGACCTGTTTTGGATGGGATAATTATGAACGACTTGCCTATGAAATAGTTCATCCACCACCAGGATCGTGGATCGGCGCATCCGTGGTCAACATGGGCTAACGCTCGCCAAAAATCCCTCAGGCGAGCAATAAATCGGGTCGATTACTTAAGGTATGCGTGTGTTTCGGTCTGGTAGGCCGGACTCACCGTCTGCCGGCGTCTCTTACTACATCCCCGGCTGAGAAGGAATGGGAGGAGGCTGGTGGCAAGACGAACTTGCTGGCCGTTATTGACTTTTTTCGGGGCGGTGACCTTGCTCGGGGCAGCAGGTGGGTCCGCTGCATCAGATCGCTCTGATCGACCTCCACTCACTACGGTAGAGCGGATTCAACGTCTGACCCCGGCTGATGCTGAGCGGCGCTACCCTGTTCATTTTCGTGCTGTTGCGACCTATTGTGATCCTGCGCAGGACACTCTGTTTGTCCACGACGGAACCGCGGGCATTTTCGTCGACATAAGTGAGCCCCACCACTATCGCATCAATCCGGGTCAATTAGTAGACGTAGAGGGATTCACGGCGCCCGGCGAATTCGCTCCCATAATTATCGAGCCGACGCTCAAGACCGTCGGCGTTGGTCGCATGCCTCTGCCGCACCGCGCGTCGCTGCAGAAACTTTTTACCGGCGGCGAGGACTGTGAGTGGGTCGAAATACGTGGAGTTGTTCGCTCGACAGCGTTCGTCGACGGCCTCTTGCGCATTGCTATTGCCGAAGGGGCCTCCAGGGTGGAAGCCGTGGTGCGGGATTTTCCTCCAAAGTCACTTCCCGCACTAGCCGACACGCTCGTCACGATCCGGGGGGTAAGCGGCGGCCTGTTCAACGACAAGGGGCAGATGATCAGCACGGTTCTTTTCGTGCCCAACATGGAACAATTGGCAGTCCAGGAACCCGCTCCGGCAGATCCTTTCACGATTCAGATTCGCTCGATCAGCAAGATTCTGGAATTTGTGCCCATTCGCGGCTACGGCCACCGTGTCCGCATCCGTGGCGTGGCGACATTTCAACGCGCGGGCCTCTGCCTCTTCGTCCACGACGAAACGGCAGGAATTTATGTTACATCGACTCAAAAGGACGAGCTTGTGCCCGGCGACATTGTTGAAGCCGTCGGTTTCCCGGAGGTGGGAGATTACACGCCCGTCCTGAGAGATGCCATTTATCGCCGCACGGGCACAGGTCCCGATCCCGCTGCGCAGAGAGTTCTGCCGGATCGCGCTGTAAAGGGTGCTTACGACACCGAACTTGTGGAGATCGAAGGCCGGCTCCTGAATAAGGCCCACGTGCTCGGCGAGCGCGTTTTTGTTTTGCAGTCAGGCTACCTTACATTCGACGCGCACCTCGAGGAAAGAGAAAGGGATCGCCGTATCGACTCGATTCCGGAGGGCAGCCTACTCCGCTTAAAGGGAATCTGCTCGGTTCAGGCGGACGAACTCCGGCGGCCCAAATCATTCCGCATTCTGCTGCGCGGGGCGGCAGATGTTGTTATCCTTCAGCGTCCATCCTGGTGGACCCTGCAATACACCCTCACGACGATCGGCATACTGCTGGCGGCAGTAGTGTCGGTGCTGGCCTGGGTCTTCGTGTTGAACCGCCGGGTTCGGAAGCAGACGGCAATTATCGGCCAAAGGCTCGAGCGCGAAGCCGCGCTGGAGCATCAGCTCCAGCAGGTGCAGAAGATGGAAGCGATCGGCTGTCTTGCTGGCGGAATCGCTCACGATTTCAACAATCTCTTGACGGCCATCCAGGGGTACTCGGAACTAATCCTCAGCCAGCTTACACCCCACGATCCTATTCTCGAAGAGGTGCGCGAAATCACAAAGGCCGGAGAAAGGGCCAGCGCTCTCACCAGGCAGCTGCTTGCCTTCAGTCGACGGCAGGTGCTGCAGCCCAAGATTCTCGATCTGAACGACGTCGTGCGGGAAATGGACAGGATGCTGAATCGCCTGATCGGGGAGGACATTGACTTGATCTGCAGGTTGGATCCGCAGCTCGGAAAAGTCAAGGCAGATCCTTCCCAGATTGAACAGGTGATCATGAACATGGCTGTGAATGCCCGTGATGCAATGCCCTCCGGCGGAACGGTGACGATCGAGACGAGCAACGTGTACCTTCTCAGCCCCGAGGTCCAGGGTGACTCCGCCCTGCCTCCAGGCTCCTATGTCCGCCTTGCCATGACGGATACCGGGTGCGGGATGGATGAGGCGACACGTGAGCGAATCTTCGACCCGTTCTTCACGACCAAGGAGCTCGGTAAGGGAACCGGCCTCGGGCTCGCCACCGTCTATGGAATCGTAAAACAAAGCGGCGGGGAAATAACCGTCGAAAGCAAGCCTGGTCTGGGCACCACCTTCGTTATTCATCTGCCAAGCGTTGCAGCAAAACCAGAGCCTGAAAAAGTCCCGGAACGCAGTTCCACCACTCGTGGCAAAGAGACCGTTCTGGTGGTCGAAGACGAAGACGGCGTCCGGACTCTCGTGCGCCAGATATTGAGCCATAACGGGTACGTCGTTTTGGAGGCGAAGAACGGTGAAGAAGCTCTCGAATTGGCCGCCCGGAATGGCCACATCCACCTGCTGGCCACCGATGTAGTGATGCCGAAGATGGATGGTTGTGAACTGGCAGAACGTCTGATTCCACTCAGACCCGGGATGAAGGTGCTGTTCCTGTCCGGTCACACGGATGACGCCATCGTGCATCACGGGGTGTTGAAGGACGGAACTCCGTTTCTGCAGAAGCCGTTCACACCGTCAGCGTTTGCGGAGAAGGTACGTGCCGTGCTGGATTCTTAGGGCTGGCGCAAGAATAACTTCACATTTTGCTGCAGGCCTGCGGGCCGCAGCCTGAAAGGGCGCGGCGGCGGGCGGGCATCTGCTTCGTTGCCGCTCCTCGATATACACCGATATCGCCTGCGTCGCGGCGCCTCGCATCTGCCCGCCCCAGGAGCGCCGCAGGCGCGACGGTGCTCGCGCCAAAATGTGAATTTATTCTTGCGCCAGCCCTTAGCGTTCTTCGCGTCTCAGCGGTGTGCTATTGGAAACTCACCGCCACGGCGCAAAGAACGCTAGGAATCTCAAAGATCACGACTGGTCAGGACTTGGCAGCATTTCATTTGACTGTGTCCCCCGGCCCCTTACTGCTGAACCAGTTCCACACGCCGGTTCTGTGCCTTGCCTTGCTCAGTGCTGTTGGATCCTATCGGGCAATATGGACCGACACCGGCAGCTTTCAGGCGTCCCGCAGGAATTCCCCCTGCCACGAGTGCCTTCACAACGGCGTCGGCGCGATCCGAGGATAGTTTCAGGTTGTTTTGGAGGATCCCGGTGTTGTCAGTGTGGCCCACGACGTATGCTGTCAGCGCAGGATTGTTCTTCAGGAGTTTGGACATCTCCGTGAGGGCCGGTTGCGATTCCGGTTTGATGGTGGCCGAGCCGGTATCGAAGTATATTCCATAAATGATGGTCTTGCCGGTCGCTGCTATGTCCTTTCCCATGGCAGCCGCATCCGCAACGACGTCCTGACGCATGGCCTGGGATTCCACAATAGTGACTTCGTAACTGCGGCCTTCATTGAAGCATTCGATATAGATTCCCGACATAGCGCCGCCCTTGCGAAGTTCGGAGGCGAGACGCCTCTCATCGCCGCCGAGAATCGTGGCGCCCACCTTCTTGAGCGCATTCTGATAATTGCGGACTATCTGAAGCATGCTCACTACAGCGGCATCTTCTCTTCGCGCATATCCGATCGAATACTTCTTGCCCTCCCAATGTACTTCCTTTCCCCCAATGACTGTCGGGTCGAAGCCTGCGAACTCCTCGACGCGGTATGCCTCAATATAATAGCCCGGCATCCGCGTCACGAGCGGATGATCCTGACTCTTCTCCACATCCTGCTGAGCTCTTGCCGGTGTCGCCCCAAACAATGCAGTAAAGACGATCAAAAGCGCTGATTTATAGAAAATCACCTGCTTGCTCCTTTCACATTGATCATGGGAGCGCATTTTACTACGTTCGCCAAACTGGGTCATGCGACTATTTGTTCCTTGAATCGTTCATGTTATTTGCGAAAGTTGCAGGGCATTGTGTATTACTACTGTTCCTGGTGATTGAAGAAAATGAGGTGCCTGATACAGCATTTGGCTCTAAGATAGCAGCCGGCCTTTTGGCCTTTCCAAGTCGAGCTACGTACTTTGCAGGCGATCGGGAACATCATCCTCTTAACGTGTCTCACCTGTCCGGCTGCGACCCCTGCCCATGCGCCGGCTCAAACTCAATCTGGCCATGACCCGGCAGCTTCTGTCCCGGCAGAGAATGTCGACACCCTGATCATCACCGCGAAGATGACCGAGCACAATACGATGCGCGAGCGCACACTGCACAACTATTCCTGCGAGCGCACTTACAGGGTTGAGAACAAGCGGGTGAACAAGTCTGCAACGGTTGACGCGACGATGATTTTCATCGAGCCCGACGAAAAACTCTTTCGAGTACGCTCCTATTCGGGCATGGGCTTCATGCGCAAGGGTGTCCTCAACCGCCTGATCGAGACAGAGCGGGAAAACTCCCGCGGAAGCCTGAAACTGAAAACGGCTCTATCTGCCGAAAACTATGAATTTGAGTACCTCCGCAGCGAGAAGGCCAACGGTCGGCTTCAGTACCTGTTACGGGCGAAGGCGCGGCGCAAAGACAGGTTGCTTTTCAACGGGACCATCTGGGTGGATGCGGAGGATGGCGCAGTCACACGAATCGAAGGCCGCCCGGCGAAGAGCCCATCCTTTTGGACCCGCAAAGTGGATTTTGTTCAGGAGTATCAGAAGCAGGGACCGTACTGGTTTCCCGCACGGAACTCATCGGTGACGCAGGTTTTTATATTCGGCAGGACAACCACCGAGATCGAGTACAGAGGCTATCAGGTCAACCTGCCTGAGAATTTCGAACGGGCCGAGGAAATTCGGAAGTCCGGCAGCAAACTCGAAGTCCAAATCGACTCAAAAGACCGCGAATCCCCTTCCAAGCCGCGCTCCTGACCTGCGCCTGATGCACAAATCAGCTTGGCGCCTTTGCGTCTTAGGGCTGGCGCAAGAATAAATTCACATTTTGGCGCGAGCACCGTCGCGCCCTTTCAGGCTGCGGCCCGCAGGCCTGCTGGCTTTGTTGCTCGCTCCTCACATACCACCCCGGGTATAACTCGTCGCTCGCGCCTCGCCAGCGGGCCTGGGGGCCAGCAGCAAAATGTGAAGTTATTCTTGCGCCAGCCCTTAGCTGTGGCTAGTCAAAAAGCCACCGCTAAGACGCGAAGGGACGCCAAACACCATTGTTGTGGCCGGGCTGCACCGTGTGATTAGTGAGAAATGAGGCTAGGCATGTTTCAGCCTTGCCCGGCCGTTCATGACGTCGCTCACGTGCAGAACGAAGTTGGCTGCAACCCCCGCGATCCCATGCCGAGCAGGGATCGGGTAGAAAGGCTTCTGCAGCTCGGGATTCCGGAAAACGAAATTGCGAATCTCCTCCATTGCCTTGCCGGTGCTTGCCAAGGCGGCCTGAAACTCGGCCTTGGCCTTGGTCTTGGCCTCTCCCAACGCCATCTGAACGCGGCTGTGAGCATTGGTCTCACCCTCGCCGGAAGTTTCTATCGGCAGGAAAGTCATGTCCTTGAAATGGCTGACGACGGCGGATTGGACACCGTCGGACATTGAGGACGGCATGCAGCCGAACGGTTTTAGGCTCAAGACCATGTGACAGAGTTTGTGGACAGTGTAGTAAATGTTCTTGCTGACCTCGAGGTGTCCTTCTCCGCCTCGTGCCAACGGGTGATAGAATCCACGGGCCAGGTGCGCCAGTTCTCGTTGAGAGACGAGATCCTTCGTCAGTCCCCTGAACACGCCCCCGATGCGGTTGTGCTCCCGTGTGAACATCCACTCGCCCGATGACAGGAACGCGCGCTTTTTCTGAAAATCCAGCTCATTTGACCAACGGCGCCGAAGTTCCCAGCGCCCGGGTTCCTGGTGCTGCTTGTCCAATCCTCTGCGGGTGTGCAACCGCAGCCGGGCGTTCGACAGCAGGTAGGCTATCCACGTGCCAATCGATTCAGGGTATACCTGAGCACCTTCGCGTTCGAGGAAGCTGAACATGCGGTAGTTGCCATCCCCCTCCGTTGTCTGTGCCCAGAATTCACCGACGATCTTGACAACCGGCTTGACCCGCAAGCGGTCGAGTGCAATGGCATTGATCCTGGCCCTGCAGCTGTTCAGTACCTCACGGAAGGCAGGGCCATAGAGGTGGTGGTGGAGTTTGTACAGCACACTCAATGTGATTCTGAGTGTGTCGCGCCTCGTCAGCTGTGACGAAAGCCAGGACGGCACGCGGCTCAGGAGGTCGACGCACTTGTGAGTGCGGAGATGCTCACATAAATCCTGGACGCAGAGTCCCAAGACGTCATCCGTCTGTCCCGGCACTATCTCATAGGGGCGGAGCTTGTATGCGAGATCGTTAAGAATGTCCCCCAGAATAATGGCATTAAGCATACCAAGGCCGAAATCCAGCGTGTACTTCAGACCAGGTTCGCTGGTCTTTTGCCTGACACCATCATCTTGCGAAAAGAGGAGAACGCGGAAGCCGCCGAAACCCGCGTTTTCGAGGGCCAGCTGGTACTCGGAATCGTACATGCCGAAACGACATGGACCGCAACAGCCCGCGGTGAAAAACACGTAGCGATTTTCGATTTCAGACCGCGACAACCCCTGCGTTTCGAGGTTCATAAGGTGCTGGATGAGACTGCCCGCTGTGAAGTAGGCAGGGTTGCATTGGCCGTTATTGCAGTACTCTTTGCCGACATGGAACGCAGTCAGATCCGGCGTGGGCAGGATCTCACAGCGGTAACCACTCCCTTCGAAGACCGCCTGGATGAATCGCTCGTGCCTTTGAGTGAGGCCACCGATGAGGATGGTTGTCCTTTCACGCTCAGAGGCTGTAAAGGGCCTTTCGGCAGGCCGACGGTAATGCGCCCTCGGTGAGTTATTCTCCGTATATCTAAGCTCGGTACTCATAATGTTTCTGTGTCATCTAACGCATTGCGTATTGATTTATTTAACGCCTTATTCCTAAGACTACGACCAAGTTGCATGCTGTTTCAGCATGACTAGAGTTCGCGGTCGAAGGTGAACTGCGGACCGGGAACCGCGAATGTTGAGGTATCCCCTCGCATCTACGTTTCTCATACTCAACTCCTCGTTGGGGGGACTCCAGATAGAGCCGTGACGAGAAGAAGAGTGCTGGTGCCGCAATCTTAATACTTGGGATCTGTATTTGCAAACTGTGGCTTAGGGTCCGCGCAATAATCAGTAATAAGGCCGCATTTTGGTTCAGAGTGTATTTATGTGCGGGGGGTCATCAGATCCCCCGGTGGG
>DASQID010000243.1:0-4023 GCA_035631775.1 Acidobacteriota bacterium | reverse complement strand
ACGGGCGCCACAGGTGGTTTTCCTTTGTGCCAGTTGCGAAGTTGAGTCTGCGCAAGTCCCAAGAGCCTCCAAGAAGGATCACTGTAGGATCACCTCAAACGTGCGCGGTACCGTGTCGCGCGGATTCAGACTTGCACAGCTGTCACAGCAGATCGCATCGAGAAGAACCTTGTGGTCGCAGCTCTGACAAGAGTCAAGAATCCTCAGAGCATTGCTCAGCTCATTTTTCATTTTGCTGAGCGCCCGGATCTTTACTTCAACAAGACCGAGCTTCTCCTTGAATACCCGCTGGAGGAACGAGACGGTCTCCCGATCGCCCCCGATTTCTTTTTTTGCCAACAATATTTTTCTTATTTCAATAAGAGTTAGTCCTAATTCCTTCAGGAAATTGATCACCTGCAGCCGCTTGAGATTCTCTTCGTCGTAAAGGCGGAATCCTCCCACGCTGTGCCCTGTGGGAATTATCAAGTCCAACTCCTCATAATATCGGACGGCTCGAACGCTGATCCCGGCGCGTTTGGCAAGGTCACCAATCTGTATTACTTTCTTTTTGTCGTTTTCCTGCAGCATATCTAATCCTGTTGAACACTTAGTGGGCTCTTTCATAAATTCGCTGACGTATTTTCTGAACGTAGAAAAACGCTGGCAAACGCGCGCTTGACTTCGTGATCCGGAAGAAACAACGCAGAAGCCGGCAATGTCCAGCGCGCTTTTGCACGCCGCCAGCGCCGAGAGCACAGCGTCCTAAAGGCGGCGTTTTTCTGCGTCGTACAAAATACGTCACCATATTTGCGGAATCGTGTAATTAGTTTCTGTCGCCAAACTGCTTTATCGCGCCGAAAGCGCCCCGGAGAGGCGCCAGCCAGTAGCCCCGGGCAAGCGAAGCGCAGCCCGGGGTTGGGATTCTCGAGAATAACCAGAGCCCTGAAGGGGCGACAGATAAAACATAGCATACAAAGGTCTTTCGCCCCTCCCGGGGCTTGGCATTATGCAATATCCTATCCGGGGGCTTGCGCCCCCGGCTACTTGCTTGGGCCCCTCCGGGGCCCGACCTGACGGGCGATTCATCGAGTTTCGCGACAGATACTAATTAGCTCTGTTCGACCTCCACTTCAATGAAGTCCAGTTTGTCGGAAAGGGTGGCTGGTCGTTTACGCACCCTGACGGACACCTTGCGTGCCGGGAAACTCTGGAGGACTTCTCTGGAGATTCGATACGCCAGAGTTTCCAGCAGGTTGTATTCCCTGCCGTGTGCAGTCTCGATTATCCGGGCCAGCACTTTGGTGTAATCGAGAGCCTTGTCGAGGGAATCGGTGGACCCGGCAGCCTCAAAGTCACCCCAGAGGGTTACGTCGGCGTCGCAAGGTTGCGGGAGGCGTCGTTCGCCCGGAGTAACACCAATCAGCGGATGCAGTTTCACGCCCGTCAGTGTAATCCGGTCGTCCCTCTGCTTCGCCGACAAGGCCGTTCTCCCGGCAGCTCCTTGGTAGGGAATCACATGTCCACAAAAGGCGCGGGGCACTCAGGGCCCGCGTGTACCGAAGTCTTCAAAAGCGCAGGAACTTATGCGTAAAAAGACTCGCCACAGCCACAGGACCCCTTTGCGTTGGGATTCTCGAACTTAAACCCGGATCCAGTCAGGCTTTCAATATAATCAACCCTTGTACCCGTGAGATAAAGAAGTGACCGGGAATCGACAAACACCCTAAGGCCATCCTGTTCGATGACCTTGTCATCCACGTTAGCCTCTTTGTCCAGCGTCATCTGATACTGAAATCCCGAACACCCACCACCGACGACAGCAATCCTGAGGCCTCCCACTTCACCTCGCTCGGCCAGGATTGACTTAACCTTCTGGACTGCCGTCTGGGTCAGAGTAAGCATGTAATCTCCTTTCCTAGAGCAAACACACGACACCTACAGGAACAATTTCCACATACAAAGGCAAAGTACAAAATTCTTACGTAAAAGTCAAGGTTGACAGCCCGGCATCAAATACAACAAATTTGTCGTATCCCCGTGCGAGTTCGGAGCTTAGAGGATCTACGATTGACGATTTGCGATTGAACGCGCGGCAGGTCTTCAATCGTCAATTGTCAATTTTCTCCCTCCCCGGCCCCTAGGTGCTAATATTGAATACAAGGAAGGGCAGCGAATAATCACGAAACACTTCGAAACAAATCTTTCTTTGAGCCCTTTGCGGTTCTTCGCGACTCTTTCCTGCTCGGGGGTAAAGATCATTCCTATGCCTCGCCGCTTATTTCTGATCGTTGCGGCAGCCTTGGCGTTATGCGCGCAGGCAGGTGCGCCCCAACCCAGCGGGGAAAATCTCCCGCGTCTGAGCACCCGTGAATTCGGGGAGTTGATGACGTCGCTCTCCGAGCCTGAGGGATACTTCGACAGTGACAATTTCGTTTCGAATGAGGCAGCCTATCTAAAGATCTTGCCGGCATTGAAGCGCCTCGGTATTCGGGGAGGGGCGTATCTGGGTGTTGGTCCCGATCAGAATTACTCCTACATGGCCGAGATCAAGCCCGAACTTGCCTTCATGGTTGACATTCGGAGGCAGAATGCTCTGCAACATCTCTATTACAAGGCGCTGTTTCAATTGAGCGCCGATCGGGTCGAGTACCTTGCACGGTTGTTCGGCCGCAGGTTGCCCGACCAGCCGAGCCCGGCCGGCGCCGGTATCATCGATCTACTGAGGCTCGTTGATGCTGCCCCGAGAGATTCCACCTTTGCCGCTCAAAAGGTGTCTGAAGCATGTCAGACGATTCGGTTGTGGAATCTCGGGTTGGACAGCGCGGATTATGAATCCATCCGCTATATTGCTCAGGCCTTCATGGAAGGCGGGCCCGATCTTAAGTTTTCAAGTTACAATCGCGCTCCGCGCCCTCATCACCCAACCTACAGACAACTTCTGGAGGAAACCGACCTCTCCGGCTCCCGCTGCAGCTTCCTGGCACAGGAAACGCGATTCCAATTCGTGAAGGAACTGGCCCGGGAAAACCGGATCGTTCCCATCGTGGGAGATTTGGGGGGGAGAACGGCCTTGAGGCGGATCGCGGCGGAGCTTCGCAGACGCGGACTGCGAGTCGAGTGTTTCTATGTCTCCAATGTGGAGTTTTATCTCTTCGGCGGAAGCCGCTGGCAGTCATTCGTCGAGAACATCCGAGCTCTGCCGTGGGCAGGCGGCGGATCACTTATCCGCAGCTACGCGAACATGTGGCATCCGCATCCGGCTCAGATTCCGGGCTACTACATGACATCCCTCTTGCAGCCGGTGCGAAGCTTCCTGGAAAATGAGTCAAACGGGAGGGATGAGACGTACTGGGATCTGGTCACACGGAACTACATCGCTCATTAGAAGCAGCAGACGGAAGCAGCCAGATGGCAGCAGGCGCGAAATCAAGAACCAGCCAGGGACACACATCCGCCTCGCAGGGTCCATTCAGCAAGCTGGACAAGCTGCTGAAGGATGCCGGGATCCATGTCGCGGCGCCGCAAACGGATCTGGCGCCGAAGCCCGCTCCTCCCACGCAACCGTTGAAGCAGCAGGAGGTCGTTTCTGACGAAGAGCTCTTCGCGCAGGCAATGGAGGATGTGAGAAGAGCCTCGTGGAGACATAATCCACCAGAGGCACCCCCGCTGCAGGTACCCATTCCATCGCACGATGCCGCATCTGAGGAACGGCGCTTGATGGAGGCTGCGGTCGATGGCAATCCAGCCCTGACGGTGTTGGATCATCCCGAATATATCGAAGGGTGGATTGGCGTGGCAGGCAAACGTTTCCTTCCCAATTTGCGTAACGGGCTGTACTCCATCCAGGGTCAGATCGATCTCCACGGTTCGACACAGGAGGAGGCTCGCAGGAAGGTCGAGGAGTTCATCGACCAGATGTCGCGGTTCCGCTCGTGCTGTGTGAAGATCATCCACGGGCGCGGAATCAACTCGCCGAACGACAGGGCGGTTCTGAAAGAGAGTCTTCAGCGCTGGCTTTCCACGCGTCGCATGTCCCGGCAC
>DASQID010000242.1:0-2771 GCA_035631775.1 Acidobacteriota bacterium | reverse complement strand
GAGCGGCATCTGCTCTACGCATTGAGCTATCCCCGCGATCACTTCATCATCTACGACCTGAAAACCCGCAAGCACAGGGACGTTGGCCGCATCGGCTCCATCAATGGCCAGACTTTGTTTGTGGACAGGAAACATCGGGTGTGGACCACAAACGACTATGGTCATCTGGTTCGCTACAGCCCCGAAACAGACCGCATCGAGATTTCACCGGAGACTCTGCCCCACAATCCGGTGTACCAGACCGGCTGGCACAGTGTGTTCTACGACGTCGCCCCGTCGCCTGACGGCGAGTGTGTCTATGCCGCCACCTGGAGTCCGAACCCGTACATGATGCGTATATGGCCGAACGAAGGTGAGTGGCCGCGCATTGAGAACCTGGGCCCCGCCACCCAGCCTCGCGACCTGACGCTGCCGGAGAGCATGTTCCGGGATCACTGCGGCGGCCTTACATTCGCAGGGGACGGCAAGCTTTACTTCGTGGCCTCGCGCTGGCGTGATCCGGCATACAATCCCTTGCCGGCCACACACAAGGAGCGGGAGGGCGTCGTCTGGCGCCTGGACCCGGCCACTTTGAAGCGGGAGGAGGTTACCCTCCTGGAACACCCCACCGCTCTCGCACAATATGTTTCGCGCGGCGCCGTGGATCACAACGGTGACCTCTTCTTTGGCCACGTCGGATCTCGTCCTTCGGGCATTTTCAAGGTAAACATGCCTGCGGACCGGAAGAAGAAAAACGCTCACTTGCCGATTCGCATGTGGGGATAGGGGTGCATAATGCAGACAAAACAAAGATTCGACCCGAAGTCTCCGGAGATACAGGCCCTGAGACGCGAAATCAGGCTGGGCACATTTACCAGAGAGGGCATGATGGTCGCGTTTCCCATGTGCCTTCCCGGGGTTACTGTTCCGATCGTACATGACGAGAGCCGCATCACGGCCCTGGATATCACGCCGGACGGTGTCATTTATGGTGGAACCAGCGGAAAGCAAGCGCACCTGTTTGCCGCGAACTTTCGTGGCCTGACCGGCATTGTCTTCGATATCGGCGCTCCCGCCGGCGCAAACCGGTGCGCCGGGATGTGCTTCGGCTCGACGCGGTTCGTTGCCTTTGTGAATGGACCGCGCGGCGGGAGGGCAGTCTCTGCGCGCGCAGTCTCGCTCTTCCAGGATCTTATTCAGGAGTGGAGTTTCACACGGCCGCCGCTCGATGATTTGGGTGAGTGCGTCGCGGGAGAGCCTGTGGCACATGCGGTCACCGACATGTCGCGACGCACCGCGGTGGGCGTCACATCCGGGCATCTGTTCACGGTGGATCTGGAGGGCTTGAAGATCCAGGTTGTGGGCGAAGTGCCGGCCGCGAGCCGCATCGCGCTCGGATCAAAGGGAGGCGTGTATGGATGCGACGGGGAGCGCTACCTCTGGCGATTCGATCCGAAAACTCGGGAAATGCAGCGCAACGCCGTTCCCTTGCCCGCCGGCGTTTGGAACCATTCGATGTCCTGGGCAAGAGACGGACGAAACGGTCTCCTGTATACGGCTGAAGGCGGCGGACGCCTCTTCTCGTTCGATGAGGAACGGGGTTTCAGCGGTCCTCTGGGCCGTGCTCCTCTGGCGCCAGTCGGCCCTATGGCAGCAACCCTGGATGGGAGGGTGTTCGGATTCTGCGGCCCGGAAATCGCCAAGATGTTTTGCTTTGAGCCAAGGTCAGGGGAAGTCACGAATCTCGGCGTCGCTGTCTCCGTCCTGGAACGCCGGCGCTACGGGTATGTCTTCGGAGATGCGGTGACGGGACGGGAGGGCGAAATCATATTTGGCGAGGATGATGACGGCGGACATCTCTGGCTCTACTTTCCCCGTATTCGCGCCTGAATGGTGTCGGGTCTTGAAATATTCATTTTGCTCACAGTGTGCGGGTGAGGAAATACGCTAGCAAAAGAAATTTCAGGACCTGACGCCGAAGCAACTATTTGGATGGCCACTCGCCCGATGCCACAACGGATCCGTCGAGGCTGTTGATCCGGCAGTCCCATCGGCGCCCGTCTTCGAGAACAAGGGTGATGGGCTTGTTCACCAGATCATAAAATTCGAGATAGCCTCTCCGCTGAAACCGGGCAAACGGGTATAGCCACCCTTTCCTACCGGCCTTCTGCACTCGGATCGAATAGGAGACCTCGCCGATTTCAATGCCATCTTGCAGAATCTTACCTATGCCGTGCAGTTCTTCCGACACTCCGTCCATGGCTCCTCACGTTGATGCCGACCAATTCTTCCTTGTGAACAGACGACTCTTGTGTCTCATTCGGAGACAAGTGTAACTGAATGATTCTGGAGATGGGACAGGGCAAGACAAGAAATATCAAAACCACGGTTTTCGGCCGTGCAATCTGACAGGCAGCGCCGTTTGAGCGTTGTCGCTCCCGACAATTGGGCGCCGAAGGCGCTTTTGGATTGCGGCGGCACGACGCCACACTACAAAACCCTGCTTCTAGGGGCACTCCCCTGGGATTGGCACACATCTTGCTCAATCGAGAACTCAGAAAAAGACTGCTTCGAGCTCCTGGCACTACAGTGGATTCCCCACTAGTCCTGCAGCAGAAGCGAGGAACTCGGAGAATTCCAGGAAAAGAGGACCCGATCGATCAAAGGATTGAAGACCAAATGCTTACCCGGAAAAAGCAGAGGCGCTGTACCATCCGGCATCAGGAGCTGCAGGATGAAACGGTTTGCTTGATCTTGAGAAATTACGACCGTATCGCCGTGGTGGGACTTTC
>DASQID010000241.1:0-20147 GCA_035631775.1 Acidobacteriota bacterium | reverse complement strand
TGCAGGCGACATAACCATCCATAGGACGACGCCCAAAGGACCGGAGATCATAACCGTCGATGCAACAAAGCTCTTGAGCGACACCACGCCTCTCCAATCCGGGGACGTGATACTGGTTCGCCCGAAGGAGATCAGCCAGGTGTTCGTCTCAGGTGAAGTGGTTGCGGGCAAACCTCTGACCCACACATCGGGGCTGACCGTTTCGGAGGCAATTCTAATGGCAGGTGGGCTGACACGCTTTGGCAGCAAGTCCAAGATTACCATTCGACGCAGTACCGACGGGAAAGAGGAATTAATCAGGGTCAATCTTGCCGATATAGAGAAGGGCAAGACCAAGGACGTGCCGCTCATGCCCAATGACCACGTCATAGTGGGAAGAAGGATATTCTAGTTCAATGGATCAGCAACAGGCCGGCTTTGACTTACGGCAGACCATCAGCATCCTGCTGAGTGGTAAATGGATCGTTGTGACCTCCATGCTCCTGGCCATGACGGCTGCACTCATCAGCAATTATTTCCAATCCTTTCGATATCTGTCCTCGGCCCAGCTTCAGATAGATGCGCCCCCTTTTCTGCCTAATCCTGGTACTGACCCAAACGCACAGAATGGTTACTACATAAACATTGAGAGGTACTTCAAGACCCAAAAGGAAAAACTAACCTCGCCCAGGATGTTCGCTCTGTTTGCCTCGAGAATAAAGGCGAAAGATCCGGCCTATGCCGCGCGACCGGCAGAATCGATTGCGGCCGAGTTTGGAGGCGGATTTAGCGTGGAGCCGATCGAGGATACAAACCTCGTGACGCTCCGGCTGTCGGCGGACAATCCGGACAAAGCCGCCGAGTGGCTCAATTCCTATGCGGATCTTTTTGTGGAGGAAAATGCTCGTCAGCAGGGGGAGAACGTAAAGCAAAACCGTGAGTTTCTCCGGGCGCAACTGGATGAAATCAAGAGCCTGCTCTCAACCCAGCAAGGACAGGCGGGCCAGGGGACTGGCGCTGCCGGCGAGGTCCAGCCTGAGGACGCCCTTCCCGTGGAGGGCGATTTCCTGTTCAACTACCAATCGGCCTATTATGATGCGCGCAGGAAGCGAGTTGAGGAGGAGCAGAAGCTCAATCGACTCTTGCCCTTTCTGGAAATAGACGCGGACATGGCCAGTCTTCCCGCGTCAGATTTTTCGCAGAACCTGCGGCTTTACAATGAAAAGTCGAGTGAAGCACAGGCGGCGCTGGAAAAACTGCGCCTCGAGGGAAAAGGCGATCAGCATCCTGCCGTGGTGATCAAGAGGCAGGAGCTTACAAATCTGCAGGAGCAGCTTCGGGCTGAGTTGAGGAAGGTGGTCGACGATATTCGCCTGAGAGTATCGGTAATGGCGAAAACGGAAGAGAACGCCCAGCAGACCCTGAACAGGAAAATTGCGGAGCGCAGGGCGGCAACACGACAGTTGAGGGAAATGTCGAGAATCGACCGCGTGCGGGAGAACTGGGCAAATACCTCTTCGCTGGTCGAGGAGAAGCTGCGCGGCCTCAAATTGATGGAGAGTTTCCCCACAAATAACGTGTCGGTTGTCGAACGGGCTCGGCCCGATCCGTCCCCGGTATCGAGACGCGGCCTGAGCTTCGTCATCTTGGTGGGATTTTGCGGGATCATTCTGGGTGCGGCAATCGTGATTGCCGGTGAGAAGCTCAATCCGAAAATCAAGACCTTTGAGGACATTCAGACCGGCCTGGAGGTGCCGGCGCTCGGGTACATTCCGAGAACCGGGGATTTCTCCCTCAAGGAAATCCGTGAAGCTTACAACGTTCTTAGAACTGAAACCCTCCATCGGCGCGACACCTGCCAGCACCGCAGCATCCTAGTGACCAGCAGTATCCCCCAGGAAGGCAAGACTACGGTTGCACTCAATCTTGCCAAGACGCTGGCTGCGGCAGGGGACCGAACTGTCGTGATTGATTTTGATCTGCGCAAGGCCAGGTTGCGGTCGCTTGTGAACAGCGGAAACGGCAATGCAGATCGGACGTTCAGCCCCGTCGAGGGCTTGAAGCTCCGGCTTGAGACGACGGATGAGCCGGCACTGCACGTCGTCGTTCCCGTAGATCTGCCGCAGCAGCCTCCGTTCATTCTCAGCCAGCCCGGAATTCGGGAGTTGATTGAATACTTGCGCAGTCGCTACGACTGGGTCGTCATAGACACTCCCCCCGTGACCTCGGTGACGGATGCCGTCATCGTTGCCTCGTTCGTCGACACGGTACTGTTTATCATCAAGCACAACTTCGTGGACAAGCGGATCGCAAAAAGCGCTCTGGCAGCCGTGACCAAGGTTAACTCCAATGTCATGGGGGCCGTGCTCAACGACTTGGATATCAGCAGGCTTAGCTATTACTCCTATCAAGGTTATTATCGATACTACGGCGAGACCGAAGCCAAGTAGGGAGAGTCGTCGTGCCACACACTTCCTGTTCCTCCATTTTCGGGACGCGAATTGTCAAAACTTCGGGCAAGAAGACCATGAAAGGACTGCCGGCGGGAAGGGTGCTGAGAACGGCGCAAATATCGGGCCTCTCCGTGCTCGTGCTATGGATCGTCGCGACGGTACCGGCTTACGCCGCCCGGACAATACTCTATTACGAAAATGAGTGCTGCCGGTACATTACGGAAGGGGAGTTTGCAGTCCTCTACGTGGAGGGTCTCAAGCTCGGAGAGCCGGCGCAAGGATGGACAGTGCAAAGTGCGGCTGCGGCCCTTTCAAGTCTAGGACATCAGCCCCAGGGAGGCTGGGTACTGTCGCGGTACCTCTCGGAATCGGTGATGGCACGACTTCTCCGGAACTCTCCGTTTTTTCGAAAACCCTTCTCTGATCCAGCCTTTCAGAAGAGCGATGCGTTGGTAACAATCGCAGGAGCGCGGAGTGCGTTGCCGGGCGATGAAGGCCTCACCCAGGGGGAATTCGCTGTTCTCCTCGCCGAGGCTCTGAAAATACCTGGCCCGTCCTCGGGTTGGTCCACGGGCTCTGCCATCGCCGCCCTAACAGGCCAGCGCGTGCCAATCCAACCGGCTGCGGGTTGGAAGCAAAATGCCCAGCTGCGGGAAAGCGACATGTTGCAGATCCTTGTCCCGACCCGCTTCCGACCCACTAGCCTGGATCCAAGTATGAAGGTCTCGACGTTGCAGGCGTATTCGTTGCTTTTCGGAAAGTTTGAAATAGCCACAGAAGGCCACTTTGGGCTCTTCGTGGTCACGGCTCTCGGAGCGCCTGCACCGCCCGGAGGCTGGACACAGGAGGAAGCGCTGAGATACATCAAGGAGCGCTTTGGGGTAGACAGCGGCTATGGATGGAATGCAAGCGCTCCCCTGTGTGCGAAGACGTTTGACCAAGCGTTACGGCGAATTATTGAGCAGTTACAGGCGACGGCTCCCGTATCTCAGCAGGCAAGCAGCGCAGGCCCGCAAAAGGCAGGGAGTCCGAAAGCAGGAGTGGACAAGGACCAGCCGACCGCACAAGAAAGCACAGGACGCTCGGGGGCACCGTCCGAAGAATACCTGAAGTCTATTCGCCGCAATGGTTTGATCCCCAGCGATCAGTGCGCGATAATCCCGGCGCAGGGACTCCTTTCACTGCGCCGAGGGGAGTCGCCATGCACAGACTGCGTGCCCCCTCCGCCTCCCACGCCACTGGTACCCCCCCCATTCTGACGTGCATTCACGGGTCTGATACTTTGGTGTAAAATCAGCATCTATAAAGATGTGAAGGCGAGGCAGTTAGAAATCCTGGTAACCAGGAGGGTAATCATATGCTACGCAAGTTCGCCTTGACTCTAGTTGCTGTTTGGGCAATCTGCCCCATGGGGCTGGCAGGGGAGGGCGACGATTACTTCAGGTTGGCCCGTCTGTCATACCTTGATGGCCACGTCAGCTTTCAACACTCGGGAAATGCCGACTGGTCGGCCGCAAGTATAAATATGCCGCTGCAGCCCGGGGATCGGATCTACACGAGCAACGATGGCCGGGCAGAAGTCGAGTTTGACGACGGCTCCGTCTACCGGCTTGCGGAGAAGACGGATGTCGAAATCCTGTCTCTAAAGGAAGATTTGATCCAAGTCCGTGTGTTGCTCGGTCTGTCAACTTTGACCGTCCGGAGCGGGATCAATTTTGAGGTGGACACGCCTACTGCTGCCTTTAATACCATGAGCAAAGGCATCTACCGCTTTGACGTGGTGGAGAGCGGCGACACTGACGCGATTGTCAGGAATGGTGTGCTCGAAGCGGCGAATGACGAGTTTACGCGGCAGTTGGAATCCGGCGACGTGTTGCACATCATCCCCGGCGACCAGGGTAATCCTCAGCTCTCGAGCTATGATCAGAGGGATCAGTGGGACGACTGGAACGATCGTAGAAACGCCGACATACAGGCCAATAACAGCCGGGCCTACATCCCGGATAGCGTCTATATGGGCGTTTCCGAACTTGACGGATACGGCCGATGGGTCACAGTGGACACGTATGGTCCGGCCTGGGTTCCTTATGGTGTCGACTCCATGTGGTCGCCATATTGGGAGGGTCGCTGGTGCTATCGTCCATTCTGGGGATGGACGTGGGTTTCCTATGAACCTTGGGGTTGGCTGCCTTATCACTACGGCAGATGGTATCGCAGTGCTTCATTCGGATGGTGCTGGCTCCCCGGGGCTTCGTTCAGCTTCAATTTCTGGTCGCCGGGACTCGTGCGCTTCTATAATGGTCCGGGCTGGGTTTCCTGGTGTCCGCTTGGACCGCACGATTACTACAACGTAAACAACTTTTACTTCAACAGGTCGTATGCTTACCAGTTGAACAACCTGCGCTCTCTTCAGACACGAGGACCGAACGATCTGATTAACCGCAACGAACCTGGCGCATTCCGCACCGTCACGACGACCCAGTTTGTCGGCAGCAGCTTCGGCGGCAGGGGACGGGTCGACCCCGTGGCCGTGGATCAACCCTGGAGCCGCGGCCAAATCGTTACAGACAAGCTGGGAATTCAACCCGTTGCAAGGAGTTACGCACCTGCGCCTGACAGGCCGGCTATCCGTCCATCTGCTGAACCGAGGCTGCCCACTGTGGTTCGCAGCGAACCGGCGGTGCGCACCGGAGGTCAGGGTCGTGTGGTTCGCATCACCAACCGCAACGTGCCGCCCCTGCCATCACCCAGGTTGGATGGAAGAGGAGGAGCAATTGCGCCGCCAGCAATTGGCAGGGAATCAACAACCCCTGGCAGGGATCAACGGGGAAACTCTTCCATCACGCAGCCCGTGCCCAGGCAGGCAAGTCCCGGATCCGGATCGAGCGGAAAGAGTACGACCGAGCAGCCAGGATCGCTGGGCCGGTCGCCGGGTCGGGGTCCGACTGTGCAGCCAATAGGCCCGCAACGCGATCGGGGGAGTTCGCCTCCTGACGCATCACGCAATCGTGGACGCGATAATCCCGGTAGCAGTCCCGTTGCCAGGCCGGCTGCCCCTCCTGCACCGGCGCCGCGGATGGAACGTCCGCCTGCCCAGGAGCGAAAGCCTGAATCTGATCGTCCGAAGCAAGAGTCAAAGCCCCGAAACGAAAGATCCGATTCATCCACCGGTTTCTATTCGAACTCGTACAGCGCTGAAAATGTCCAATCCGTAAACGCTCCGGCTGTGTCGGGGCCGCGCACGGTGGCGATCGGCGGAGGTGGGAGTGCTTACGGTAGGCCTGGATCAGGTCAAACGGTGCGGCAGCCCGAATCTCCGGCATCCCGAGTGCCAGTGTATTCGAGAGGGGGCGGCTATGCCGCTCCCTCCGATTCCCGGGGCAGCTGGACATCGCCGTCGGCGTTCGGTCGTGATCGGGTCGTTTCTGCGCCTCCCGCCGGCCGTGAAGGCTCCTTTGGCGGCGGATTCGCGCGCAGCGCTCCATCGCGGGCCCAGTCCGCCCCTGCCGGTGACAATCGTCGCCGAGAACGATAGCAGCGAAGATCCTGGTGCGTTCACTCTGTTAATCATTTGACTCCCGCTCTCGGGAAGACCTAAAATTCGGGCTTTTCAGGCCCGGCTCATGAATGACTTCCGCAGGCTATTTCGATTCGTCAAGCCTTATCTCGCCGCCCTCATTTTTTCACTGGTCCTGCTCGTCTTTGCGGGCTTCTTTGAGGTCTTGACGACGGCCCTGGCAATTCCGCTCTTTGACGACATCCTCAATCCGGGTTCTGCTCCCAACGCAAAGTTTGCATTCCTCAAGCACTATCTCTCGCTGATTCCCGGCAGCGGAATCACGCAACTTGCAGTCGCACTCGTTACCCTCACATTCTTCAAGGGTGTGTGTCTGTATCATTCCAACTACCGGATGAGCTATGTGGGACAGCGCGTTGTGATGGACCTGCGGGATCAGCTCTATTCGCACGTCCTGAAGCAATCGATGGGCTTTTTCTCGCTCAACTCGACCGGCAGGTTGATGGCCCGGATGGGAAGCGATGTAGAGCAGGTACAGGAGGCTGTATCCACCACGATATCCGAGCTATTCAGGGAGGTGGTCCTCCTCGCTGCCCTGCTGGTTTGGGTTTTCTACATCGACTGGAAGCTCGCCGGCATCTCACTATTAATCGCGCCGGCGGCCCTTGCGATGACCCTCATTATGGGAAAAAGGATCCGCCGGGTGAGTCTCAAGAGCCGCGAGAATGTCGCCGCACTCCACGACCGGCTCCAGCAGTCGATTACGGGAATGCGTATCGTCAAAGCTTTCGGCATGGAGCATCACGAGGAATCACGATTTCGGAAATCCAATGTGGACCTGTTCTGGACCAACATGAGGGCGTCGCGCATCCTGTTTCTCAATTCCCCCATGATGGAGCTCCTCGGGGTGCTTTGTTTCGTCCCACTGCTTTATTATGCACACGCGCGGATTGCGGAGAGGACCCTAAGCTTCGGGGCGTTTGGCGGCTCTTTGTTCTCCCTATTCAGGATGTACGACCCAATGCGGAAGCTGAGCAGGATCCACGTTCAGTTCCAGCGCGCCTTCGCCTCGGCGTCGCGCATCGTTGACCTCTTCGATACTCATATAGAGATACAGGACCGCCCCAATGCGCGCAGGCTTACAGGAATCAGGGAGTCCATCGAGTTTAAGAATGTTACCTTCGATTACCGAGACACTACCGGCGAGTCCCTGGTCCTGAAGGATATCAATCTGCGTATCTATCCTAAGCAGGTGGTTGCCTTCGTGGGAAGCAGCGGATCCGGGAAAACCACGCTGGTGGGTCTGCTGCCTCGATTCTACGACGTCACTGCAGGTGCCGTCCGGATAGATCAGGTGGACATCCGTGAATACTCCCAGGAATCGCTGCGGAAGCAGATAGCGATCGTCACGCAGGATACGTTTCTGTTTAACGATACTATCCGGAACAACATCCTCTATGGTGATCCTAGCGCCTCGGAGGAACGGATCGTGGAGGCCGCGCAGGCCGCCTTGGCCCACGACTTCATTATGCAGTTCCCGATGAAGTACGACACACCTATAGGGGAGAGGGGACAGAGACTCTCGGGCGGCGAGAGACAGCGCATTTCGATCGCCCGTGCGATCCTGAAAAACTCGCCGATCTTGGTCTTGGACGAGGCGACTTCAGCCCTAGACTCGGAGTCCGAGAAGCTGGTTCAACAGGCCTTGTCCAACTTGATGCATGACCGTACCACATTTGTGATAGCGCACCGCCTTTCGACGATTCGAAATGCCGATATCATAGTTGTCCTCGAGCAGGGACAAATCGAGGAGATGGGAACCCATGACAGTCTGATGGAGCTGAATGGACTCTACTCCCGTTTCTTCAGGCTTCAAACCGTCGACTCATTTTCGACCGCATAGTTTCCCGTCTTTGCACATCTGTGTCTTCGAGGCGGTTTCTTGGGGCCCATGCAGAGATGCGCCGTTCCGAGTGTCTGAATCGCAGTAACTGTTTGAGATCGCTTGACATAAACGGCGCGATGAACTAATATGATTGGATTTTTGGCAGCGAGGCTGGCATTAAATGATTTTGAGCATGACGGGCTATGGAACCGGCGCGGGGAGGGGGGAAGAGACGGAAATTGCCGTTGAAATCCGCACCGTGAACCACCGCTTCCTCGACGTGCACACACGCCTTCCACGCGAGTACACCTACCTTGAGGCAGAGGTCCAGCAGGTAGTGCGTGGAACACTGGGCCGCGGACGAGTGGATGTCAGCGTCAGTCTTCAGTGCACGAATCCCGCGACTTTTCTCGTCAATGCCGAGTCTGCGCGGAGCTACATCCAGGCGGCAAGCAGGCTCCGGGACGAATTCCGTCTCGAAGATTCAATCGACCTGAAAACCCTTCTCACGCTCCCCGGCGTGCTCCAAAACAGGGACAACGTGGCGGCACAGGCTGAGAACAATGCGCTGAAGGAACTGTTGGCACAGACCGTACGTCAGGCACTCGAGGGCGTCCTGCGCATGCGTGAACAGGAGGGAAGGGCGCTGGAAACCGACATGAGGCACTACCTGACCGGAATTGGCGAGAAGGCCAAATGCATCCACCGCCTGGCGCCGGCAACCACGGTCGAGTACCGCAGGAAACTTGAGGAGCGCCTCGCTCAACTTTTGCCGCAAAACGGCGTCGACCCGCAGCGATTAGCGCAGGAAGTGGCGCTGTTCGCGGAACGGTGCGATATCACGGAGGAAATCACAAGGCTCGAAAGCCACGTCGAGCAGTACATGAGCCTGATGGATAACGGAAGGGAAGTGGGAAAAAAGCTTGATTTTCTGCTTCAGGAAATGCAGCGCGAGATCAACACCATTCTGTCCAAGTCGGCAAACCTGGAGATAACAGGCCACGGAATTACCATCAAGGCTGACATCGAAAAGCTGCGCGAACAGGTACAAAACGTCGAGTGATATGGCTCGAAGTGGCAACCTATTTATCGTGTCGGGACCGTCCGGAGCCGGCAAATCAGCGATCGCTGCCGGGGTGCTGAACACGGTTCCAAACCTGCGATTCTCGATCTCCTACACGACGCGCCCGCCCCGGGGCACCGAGAAGGACGGGATCGAATATAACTTTGTAAGCGAAGAAGAATTCCAAGAACTGATTCGAAGCGGCGATCTGCTGGAATGGGCCTTGGTTTACGGCAACTATTATGGCACCTCGAAGCGGCGCATCGACGAGATCCTTCAGCAGGGAATTGACGTACTGCTGGACATCGATGTCCAGGGCGCACGTTCGATCCGCGGGAAGCGGCCTGAAGCCATCGCCATCTTCATCCTGCCGCCGTCCTATAAGGTTCTGAGGGAAAGGCTCGAAAGCAGGAAACTTGACAAGGAATACGTGATAGAGCAGCGGCTCAAGATTGCCAGCCAGGAAATCGTTCTCTACAAGAACTACGACTACTTGATAATTAATGAAACGCTCGAGGATTCCATCTGTGAATTAACCGCTATCATTCTGGGATCCCGCTGTCGGATGGCTGCACGGGCCGGAACCGCGAAATCGATACTAGCCACTTTTGGAGGTTTGGATGCAGAAGATCCCTGAGAACATCGGGTCCAAATATCGCTTTATCATCATTGCAGCAGAGCGAGCGAAGCAGCTACAAAACAACGCCAAGCCGAAGCTCAAGACCAGGTCGACAAAGCCCTCCTTCATCGCCATGCGTGAGGTGGAGCAGGGCTTGGTGAATTTCGAGATCACTCCACCAGAGCCGCCCAGCCCGCAATAAGCCGGAGGATAGATTGAAAGTCGCACTGGGAGTCACGGGCTGCATCGCCGCCTATAAGGCCGTCGAGGTCATGCGAGGGCTGCAAAAGGAGGGTGCGTCGGTTCAGGTGGTCATGACGCGATCGGCTACAAAGTTCGTGACCCCCTTGACGTTCGAGGCGCTCTCCACGCAGGAGGTCATCACCGACATGTTCGTGCGTGGCGGCAACCGGAGAATAGAGCATATCCGAATTGCCCAGGACATACAGCTTCTTGCAGTCGTGCCCGCAACCGCCAACATCCTGGGAAAGTTCGCGCACGGCATCGCCGACGATTTTCTGTCGACGCTTTACCTCTCTTGTCCCGCTCCAGTGCTCCTGGCGCCTGCCATGAACGTTGAAATGTGGCATAACGCGGCCGTGCGGAGGAACGTCGAGATCCTCAAGACTCGTGGTCATCATTTTGTCGATCCCGAGCCGGGAACACTGGCTTGCGGAATGGAGGGCGAAGGCCGGCTGGCCGAGGTCGAGGTCATAGTATCAGCAATTCTCGAGGCAATCCGGCCGGGGCCCTCGCTTGCCGGCCTGAAGGTGCTGGTGACCGCGGGTCCGACCGTGGAAGACATCGATCCGGTGCGGTTCATTTCCAACCGGAGCTCGGGCAAAATGGGATATGCCGTGGCACAAGCCGCGCGACGGAGAGGCGCGGAGGTGTTCCTGGTCTCCGGCCCCACCAATCTGGAATTCCCTCCCGGGGCCAATGCAATCAATGTGCGCTCGGCCGCCGAGATGAAGCAGGCTGTCTTGCGGCTGTACCCGGAGATGGATATTGTGGTCAAGGCAGCCGCGGTTGCTGACTATCGACCGATGCAGACAGTCGAGCACAAGCTGAAGAAGAGCGAAAAGGACACGGTCTTGGCGCTGACTCCCACTGAGGACATTCTTGGTCTGCTGGGGACCTTGAAGGGAAGTCAGGTTCTCGTGGGTTTCGCTGCTGAGACGGAGAACCTCCTGGGTTACGCCAAGGAAAAAATCGGGCGCAAGAATCTCGACATAATTGTGGCAAACGATGTTCGCTCGGGCGTTTTCGGTGCCGACTCCGCCACTGTCAGCATAATCACCGCGGGGAGCGAAATCATCACGCTCCGCGACCAGCCGAAACTGTCCATCGCTAATCGAATCCTGGACATGGCTCTCCACGTCCGCACCTCTGGAAGTGCACAGCCTCACGCCGAGGAGATCCGTTAGAGAATCGGGGACATTCCACTCGTTCGCCTGATTTTGTGTTGGGTGCATGCCGCGGACAATCGTACCTCTTGAATTCAGGCGGGCGACTCACACGCAATGAGATCCGGGACTGTAGCAATTATCGGACGCCCGAATTCCGGAAAGTCCACCCTCCTGAATGCCTTAGTATCGCAGAAGATTTCGATAGTCTCGCATCGGCCGCAGACGACACGTCACCGGATCCTCGGGATCTTGACTGAACTGCGGGGACAAATCGTATTTGTCGATACTCCCGGAATACACAAACCCAACTACCGCATGAACCGCAGGATGCAGAATTGCGTTTACAGCGCGCTCCGCGAAGTCGACCTGGTGCTCCTTCTGGTGGATGCCTCCATATCCTTCGGGGCCGGCGAAAGGTTCGTTCTGGATGCAGTGAAGACTTCCCGGCCGAGATCGCTGCTGCTGCTCAACAAAATAGACAAGACCGCCAAGCCGGAACTGCTGCCGATAATGAAACGCTACGCGGAGGAATACCCATTTCTGGAGATCATTCCGCTTTCCGCTCTCGCGGGCGACAACGTGAGCCTTGTGACCAACAAGGTTTTTGAATACCTGCCGGAAGGGGAGGCAGTCTATGATCGCGAGCAGGTCACCGATCGGAGCGAGAGGTTCCTGTCGTCCGAGTTCATTCGGGAGAAGATTTTGGAGCGGACGCGTGACGAGATTCCATATTGTTCGGCGGTGCTGATCCGGAAATTTGATGAGAGCCGGAGGGAAAAGGAGAACCTCGTTGTGCTGGAAGCAGATATTCTGGTGGAAAGAAAATCGCAGCAGGGTATCATCCTGGGTGAAGGAGGGCTGCGTCTGCGGGATGTCGGCATTGACGCGCGCAAGTCCCTCGAGCAATTGCTCCGTTGCAGGATCTATTTGAGCCTCAATGTGCGCACTTCTCCGAAGTGGCGCAATGACGATGCTGTTCTGGATGAATTGGAAGTCGGGACGTGAAGGAACAAAAGAAACTCGGGAGAGATATTCTGGGCCACTTGGAACTCTACAAGGAACTGGGGGTTCGATGGGTAAGCCTTCCAGTGGTTGCCACCCGTGTCAAGGGAAGAGCAATCACACCGGCGTCAGGAAGAGCCGGCAATCCACCTCAGCCCGCAGGAAACGCAGCCGTGCCGCAGCCTGGGAGGGGAGGCGGGGGTCAGGCGCCGGCGAAGGTATTTTTCGACAACCGATCGATGTTCGATGAGCTTCCGACGGCGCGGGAGAAGCTGGAGACTATCAGGGCGGACCTGGGAGATTGCAGGCGCTGCAAGCTTGCGCCCCTGCGCACGAACATCGTATTCGGTTCCGGCAATCCACATGCCGAGTTGATGTTCGTCGGAGAGGCCCCGGGCGCGGACGAAGACGCGCAGGGGCTGCCTTTCGTGGGCCGGGCCGGACAGCTCCTCACGAAGATCATTGAGGCGATCCAAATGAGGCGCGAGGACGTGTACATCTGCAATATTCTGAAGTGCCGTCCCCCGGGAAACAGGCCTCCGGAAAACGACGAGATTGCGTCGTGCGAACCCTTCCTGTTCCGCCAGATCGCCTCGGTAAAGCCGAAGGTCATCTGCGCGCTTGGCACATTCGGAGCGCAGACACTTCTGCGGACCAGGGAACCCATCTCAAGACTTCGCGGACAGTTCATCGAGTATCGTGGAGCCAAACTCATGGCGACATTCCATCCTGCCTACCTCCTGCGCAATCCAAATGAGAAGCGGAAGGTCTGGGAGGATGTTCAAAAAATACGGGATTACCTCCGTTCCCTTCGCGATCCCACGTGAAAATCCTCCACGAATTACACGAATTTCACGAAGTGATCTTTGAATTCAATCGTTCGTGTGACTCGTGAGATTTGCGGTGTGTTTTTTGCCTCTAGATAACAATGGGCATCTTTGCAGAAGTCGCTGTACCGGTGGGGGTCCGAAAGACGTTCGCCTATGCCGTTCCTTCTCTGTTCGAAGGGCAGATTAAGTGCGGCGCCCGCGTAATTGTGCCGTTTGGCAGGAAGCTGCTGACCGGATACGTTGTCGGCATCCAGAGCGAATCTCCACGAGGCGATTTCCGTCTCCGCCCGATCCGCGAGTTGCTGGATTCACAACCTATCATCCCCGCCGGCCTCGTCAGGATCGGGATCTGGGTCGCGGAGCGCTACTTTGCCCCGCCGGGTGAAGTTCTGCGTGCGCTGTTTCCGGTTGGATCCGACGTCACCGGGTCCCAACGGATCGTGCTGACACCACGCGCTGAAGGACTCCTCAGGGGTGGCCTGCATCCTCCGTCCCTGGCGCCGCAAGAGGAGCTCCTGCTGGATGTTCTCCTGCGTGAAGGACCGACGACAGTAAGCAGGCTTGTCGAGGTTTCAGGCCTGCGACGAGCTGATAGCTGGATTGAGTCCTTGGCTGCGGCCCATTGGATCGAAACACGGACAGCGCTTCGCCGTCCGCGTGTGCAAGCTAAGACGCGGCTCGGAATTCGGCGCGTGGATAATGACGGACAAACCAAGATCCAGCTCAAGGGCGCTCAGGCCAGGCTTTTCTCGCTGCTGCGGCCAGGCTCTCCTCCTCTCCTCCTTCAGGAAGTATTGCGCGAAGCAAAATGCAATGCCGGCGTGGCACACACCCTGGCCAGAAACGGGTTGGTGGAAATTGTACCCATAGAAATGCATCGTAAGCCCGCGGATCTGGCTGAGATCGTTGCCAGGAGCACGCACGTCCTGACACCTGCTCAGCAGGCGGTGTTCGATGCGTTGCTCGGGGAGATCCGCCGAGGACAGGCGGTTCGTTGCCTGCTGCATGGCATTACGGGCAGCGGCAAGACCGAGGTATATTTGAAAATCATCGCCGAAGTGCTCAAGCAAGGCGACACTGCACTACTGCTCGTGCCGGAGATAGGTCTGACGCCCATGCTCAGCCGCATCGCAGTCTCCCACTTCCCGGACCAGGTTGCGCTTCTGCACAGCGGCATGTCCGCAGGAGAACGCTTCGATCAATGGAACAGAATCCGCGCGGGTGAGGCACCCGTAGTGGTGGGCACGAGGTCGGCGGTTTTCGCGCCCCTTGAGAAGCTGCGGCTCATCATCATCGACGAGGAACAGGATCACTCCTATAAGCAGGATGAGTCACCCTGTTATCATGCACGCGAGGTTGCCTGGCAGCGCATGCTGGAATCCGACGGCGTTCTTCTCATGGGCTCGGCCACGCCGTCGGTCGAGACATACTACCTCGCCAGGGAAGAGGACCAGATTCGCTACCTTAGCCTGCCGGAGCGCATAGAGGCGAGGCCACTCGCAGAAGTGAACGTCGTGGACATGGCCGTGGAATTCCAGCGACACGGGAGAACCACTGTTATTTCACCAGCACTTCATGTGGAACTCCAGGAGCGGCTCAGGCGCGGCGAACAGTCCCTGGTGCTGCTCAATCGCAGAGGTTACGCGCGTTCACTCCTTTGTCGGAGCTGCGGCCATACCGTCACCTGTCCTGATTGCAGTGTGAGCATGACGTATCATCAGGAAGAGGGACGGCTGATCTGCCATTATTGCGGCCGCGAGTCAGAGCCTCCTTCGCTGTGCGGAAACTGCGGCGGCCAGTACATCTACTACGTCGGGATCGGAACCGAACAACTGGAGGAGATAGTCCGGAAGCTGCTTCCGCACGCCCGTGTCGCGCGCATGGACAGGGACACTATGCGCCGCAAAGGTGCTTTGCGCAAACTGCTGCTCGAGTTTTCCGACGGCGGCGTGGATATCCTGGTCGGGACTCAGATGATTGCGAAAGGTCACGACTTCCCCAACGTGACCCTCGTCGGGGTGGTCGGAGCCGATGCAGGTCTATCCTTTCCGGATTTCCGAGCCGCGGAGCGCACATTCCAATTGCTCACCCAGGTGGCCGGCAGAGCTGGACGTGGAAAGACGCCCGGGCGAGTCGTCATCCAGTCGTTTTATCCGGAGCACTACGCGCTTCAATTCGCGCGCCGGCAGGATTATGATGGTTTTTTTCGTCGGGAAATCGACTACAGAAAACTGCTGGGCTACCCACCGATTCGATCCCTGATTCAGATCCTCATCACGGATGTCAACCTGGTGAAGGCGATGCGCATGGGCGAGAGGATTGGTGACACGTTGAAAGCCTGCAGTGCGAACCTGCAGGGCGAGTCTAGGACGCATGTACTGGGGCCCGCGACCGCGCCAATGGAGAAGCTGCGGGGCAAATATCGCGTGCAGTTGCTCATAAAATCCAAGAAGGGAAAAGATGGACTTTCAATCTTGCGTGATGCGTTTGCGCATCTGGCGGAGCAGAAGCTTCCCATGAGAAACATCCACGTCGATGTGGATCCCCTTTCACTCCTGTGAAGTGAAAATCAGCCCAGAATTTCACGGAGCGGCATAGCCGCAACCAAATTGGGCCCCGCGTTCCTTCGCGTCTTCGCGCCTTTGCGCCTTTGCGGTGGCTCTTTAAAAAGCCACCGCAAAGACGCTAAGACGCAAAGACAGGCTGCCGTATCCTTGCTGAAATGGCAAGGATTTGAACCTTAGTAGTACGAATCACGCAAAGGATTTGAGTCTGACTCCGTCCCATATGGTAAAGTGATGAGGTTCTATGGCCCACAGTCGCGGCAGCAGAAAGACTCTCGCCATCGCGCTCGCGATCACGGCTGCATGGTTTGTCATTGAGCTGGTAGGTGGATTGTATACGAACAGCCTCGCCCTGCTGGCTGATGCCGCTCACATGCTGACGGACCTGGCGGCACTCGGTTTGAGCCTTTTCGCGTTGATGATCTCGACCCGTCCCGCCACCCACGAGAAGACTTTTGGCTATCTGCGCGCTGAGATAATCGCGGCTCTGGCGAACGGCATTCTCCTGGTGCTCATAGGAATTTACATTCTGCTGGAAGCCTATCATCGGTTTGCTTCCCCGCCGCAGGTTCGAAGCGTGGCGATGTTGGTGGTCGCTGCGACAGGGCTTGTCGCGAACCTAGTAACCGCGGCCCTCCTTTTTAAATCGCAACATGAGAACCTGAATATTCGCGGGGCGTTTCTGCACGTGATGGGAGACACTCTGGGCTCGGTCGGAGCCATCGTGGCGGGAGTACTTATGGCCGTTTGGCGCTGGTATCTTGCCGATCCGATCGTCTCGGTTGTCGTGGCACTGCTAGTGATGTACAGCTCCTGGCAGCTTGTTCGGGAGAGTGTTGACGTGTTGCTCGAGGGAACGCCAAGCCACCTGAACATCCCCAGCATACTCGTGGATCTGGGCAGCGTCGGCGGAGTGCGGTCAGTCCACGACCTGCACGTCTGGTCCATCACATCCGGCATGCCGGCCATGAGCTGCCACATCGTGCTCAGCCCGGAGGTAGATGCGCCGGCTGTGCTGGCTGCACTTAGCCGGATCATGCGGGAAAAGTACCGGATAGAACACACCACCATTCAGATCGAAGTGGAGAACTGGAAAGTCCCGCAGGCGGAATCCAATCAGTTGCTTTGAGGCCTGCCCACGAAGTAGATGCCCGCCCGCCGCCGCACCCGTTCGGGCTATTGGCAAAAAAGTGGACCTGTTTTTATGGGACAGACCCCAAGGGCTCGCCCAAAGGCAAGATCAGATTTTTGTAAAGAATGAGGTCATGTGCGGGGGGTCATCAGTCCCCCCGGTCGGAGGCGGCGACCTGCGCCGGTCTGACGACCGGCGCCACGGGTGGTTTCCTTTCGTGCCAATTGCGAAGTTGATTCTGTGCGGGTCCTGAGACAGGAAGCCAGAGTGTGCACTTTTTGATTGCATTTTGGGGAGCCGTGGCTAAAAATAAAATCATCTTGAGCTTCAAAGAGAACAATCTCTCCATTGACTCTGATATCTACCTGCAAATGTCATAAATATACGATGCCCCGAACCTTATGCCTCCTGGCAGAATCCTGTGAGTCTGATAATGTGCTGTCCGGACGGTTTTGAGCGTTCCATAGTGGGCTTATCCCTGTTCGCATGCCACGGTTGGTGCAACATATCAGGAGGAGTTGAGGAAATTCGATGAAGGAGAAAGAGGAGGGTAAACCTTCGAGCGTCAGGCGGGTTGCGGACGACGATTACATAGGACGCGACGACAATCCTTCACCCGCTGTAGCGCAGCCCTTAGATACACTGCGCAATGGATACTCGTGGGTGCGATCGCTGGAGGCGCGCTACCCCGGGTGGCATCTCCATCCCGTGGAGGGGTTTCATTTCACCCTGCCTGTCAAAGATCTCTTCGCCTCGCGCGTGTGCATGATTAGCCTGGCGGGCGTTTATCGGAAGGGGCAGAAGCCCTTCAACATATCTCCCGGTGTCGTGCCCCCTCCTTTGCGGGTCATGCGTTTCCGGGATCGTGGCGACTGGTCCTTCCGCGAGATCCCGGTTTCCGCCGATGCGGCTGAGCTGGCAATCGCCCACGCCCATTATGATCACACAGAGGCCGACGAGGATATCAACTGTGTGTTTCCGCTGGCGCGGCTGGTGGAGTTGGAGGTCGAGGGCTTCATAGGGGAGGCCGCGCCAACCCACTATTCGTTTATGGGATATGTGCCCGAGGTGAAGCCGATCCTGGATGCCACCGCACGCGATATAATTCCCCGCCTGCGCAAGCAAGGGGTAGATGTCGTCGTCGTCAGCGGCGGATGCGAGATAAGCCATCAGTCCGCAGCGCTGATTCAGAGAGAGATCGAGGCGGCAGGTATTCCCACGGTAGGCGTGTCAGTGTGCCCGGACATCACCTATCAGCTGCAGGCACCCCGCGCCGCGACGTTGCGCTTTCCTCTGGGAAATCCATTTGGTTCCTCCATGGATGCCTCCATGCAATCACGCGTGCTGCGTGACTCGCTGACGATGGTCGATGATGTTCAGACCCCGGGCGAGATCAAGTGCCTGCCCTATGATTGGATTAAGCTCGAGCCCGCCTGAAAAAGACCTGCCACGAATGACACGAATTTCCCGAACGATTGGACAGGTCGTTTCGTGAAATTCGTGTTATTCGTGGCTGTCTTCAGGGTTGTGCGGGAATGTCCGGCGGCGGCGGTGGTGGCGGAGGTGGAATGTTCATCGGAGGCTGATAGACCGGAGGCTCTGTCCCCGGCTTTCGTTTTTCAAAGAGCGCGACTCCAATGGCGCCCCCGATCATGCCCATCACTCCATAGACCACCAGCTTGAAGAATCCCGTCAGGATGATGAAGAGGAATCCGATGCCGCGACCGCCGGCAAAAAAACTACGGAGCGCGTCCCGGGTCTCAGGGGGCACATTCGGCAGCTGATCGATCGCCTGCCGCATCTGTTCCGCAAAGCCCATTCCAAATGGTCGCAGAGCCAAGTGTATAGGGATCGTGAATAGCGTGTCCACAACCGCACCGATCGCTCCTGTCAGCAAACCCAGGAGGATCCCGCTGCCCAGGGTGACAACAGTCGCCGCTCCCCGCACATACAAATGAGCTGCCAACATTCCGCCGCCGATTACCCAGGCACAGCAGACGCAGTTGAAGAGGCTGATCACAGGAATTGCGGAGAGCATCCCGAGAAGCACACCTCCGATCAAAGCCGGTTTGAACATGCCTTCCTGATTCATGAGATCCCTCCCTTGACGTGCGCTGTTTGGAAACGGATCATCTTCCACGAGTGACGGTCGATAAGTTCTTCAATGCCCGACACCAGCAGTGTGGAGAGCATGGCGCCGAAAAGAAGTCCGGTTGAAAAGCGGCTGGACATGTTGTTTGTCCAGATGCCAAGACTGGAAAGCGCAACATCCAGCAGCAGGGGCAGAGTGCAGCAGACGACCAGTGCCCTGCGCTGCGGGGGCGTGGAAAGCGATCCCAATCTGAGGGGTGGAGTCAGCGAACCAATGAGCAGCCCGAGATAGACGCCGGTGCAACGATGACACACAGCCAGAGCGTGGCCTGCGATGATAAACGAACGATCAGGATTTTGATGGCATATCGGCGCGAAGAAAAGGTAAAGCATTGCCGCTAGAGCGGGGAAATGCACTACGAGCAATGGCGCGGCTACGATCATGCAACACAACGCAACCCATAGCAGGACCAGCAGCGGTCGGGCCGGATTCGACGGGCAACGGGTAAGTGGACACATCGCGATATGATTGAAAGACAGTGGCTCGCGCGAGCCGCGAGCGGGGCCATTATACTCGAAAGGCAAAAGGTGAAGTGTCCTCTTTTTTGCGATCGGATCTGCGTTGCCCGGATGCCGCGAAACGCGCATCATAAGCCCCTCCCTTGCCTCCGCGCAGCGTCGAAAAGGCCCGTGACGCCTGGTCTGTTGCAAATCGTGATCGTGTTTGGCATTCTTTTTGCTTGGCGGCATTTGGAGGCCGGCGACATACAAGATTTAGCGCTCACTGTACGTTTTGACCCATTATCTTGTGGAATTGCGGCAAAAAAATCTTGACAAGCAATTGCGATTCCCTTATATCAAACGAGGAAAGGCAAGGGGTGGATGCGAGTTGGATTAACGTACAACAGAAAGCAAGGAGAATCCGAGGAAGGCTCGGAGCCTCCAAGTAGTCGCGCGAAGGTTCAGGCGGAGTGGGACGACCCGGAAACCATTGCCGCGGTCCAAAGGGCTCTCGAAGAGCACCACGAAGTCATCCCGATCGATGCAGCGAAAGACGTCTACGACGCCCTCCAGAAGTACCGGCCGGAAATAGTTTTCAACATGGCCGAAGGCGAATTTGGTCCCTGTCGCGAGGGACATGTCCCGTCAATTCTCGAATACCTGAATATCCCGTACACGGCAAGTGATCCGCTCACGCTCAATATCTGTCTGGACAAGGCTCGTGCGAAGGAGATCCTCGCGTACCATAGTCTGCCGACGGCGCGCTTCAAGGTGGTCGCCGCGAGGAATTTTTCGTTCAACAGCCTTCACTATCCGCTCCTTGTCAAGCCGCTTTACGAGGGATCGAGCATTGGAATTTTCGACAATTCGCTGGTCAGAACACGTCAGGAGATGCGCGAGCGTGTTTCCTCGCTGCTCGAGAGATTCAAGGAGCCGGCGCTGGTGGAGGAGTTTCTTCCCGGGCGCGAGTTCACCGTTGCCATTCTGGGCAACGGCGAGGAAGCCCGTGTATTGCCGATCGTGGAGATTAAGTTCGACTCCTTACCCGCGGGTGTCAATCCGATCTATTCATTCGAGGCCAAATGGATTTGGGACGTGTCGT
>DASQID010000240.1:0-2419 GCA_035631775.1 Acidobacteriota bacterium | reverse complement strand
TGATCGCGGGCCGATTCAGAAGCCGCGTCAGGGAATCGTGGGTGGACTGGTATTGGAGTTCCTCACGCGCAGCAAGGAGCTGCTCTTGAAGTTCCACGATGCGCTGGCCGGCGCGCAGCCTTCCCCTCATCTCCATCGGATCGAAGGGCTTGGTAATGTAGTCGTCGGCCCCGGCATCGAGGCCCGTAATCATGTCCCCGCGATGGCCTTTTGCCGACAGCAGGAGGATATAGATATAGGGCTTGTCTGTCTGGCTCCGGACTTGTCGGCAGATTTCGATCCCGTCCATCCCGGGCATCATCCAGTCCAGGATTACGAGCCGAGGTGCAGTCGCGCTTTGCAGCAGGCGCCACGCTTCCATGCCGTCGCAGGCGCTGATGACCTCATATCCCCATTTGGAGAGGGTCGCCTCCAGAATACGCCGGAAGACAACGTCATCCTCTGCGATCAGAACTTTCATGACACGTTCTCGATTTAACAGCGTTCAATGCAGGCATGCATTGATCCAATTCTCTCTGCAGGGCCGCAAGGGCCTTTGCTGCGCGTTCCAAGTCACCTTCGTGTCCTGAGGACTCGATTTCCATTGCCGCTTTTGAAGCCTCGGACAGACCAAAGAGGTCCAGAGAGCCGCGGATGGTGTGCGCCGCCGTGACGATGGTGGCAAGTTCGACCCGGTTGATAGCCTCATTCATCTGCGAGAGCAATCTGGGGCAGTCCGCCTGAAACAGACCGACGAGTTCCGACAAAAGTTGGGGGTTGCCCCCCATCCTCATGATGATTGCATCCGTTGCCAACTCCACATTGCTGTGCTCGTCGGAAAGCGCCGCCGGCGGCGAGGGGCCGCCACAAGATGCTGAAACCAGGGATTCAATGATCTCCCGAAATTCCTTGGCCCTCACGGGTTTCGAAATGTAGTCGTCCATTCCGGCGGTGAGGCACTTCTCACGGTCTCCCTTCATTGCGTGAGCTGTCATAGCTAATATGGGGACATGCCGCCCGGTTGCTTTCTCTCTTTGACGGATTAATCCCGTAGCTTCGTAGCCGTTCATTTCAGGCATCTGTGCGTCCATAACAATCAAATCAAACTCGCGTGAATCGTGGGCAGCGAGTGCCTCCTTACCATTGCAGGCGACCGTGACCTTGTGTCCCTGTTTTTCGAGTAGTTTAACCACAACCATCTGATTGACGGCATTATCCTCCGCGAGCAGTATGTTCAGCGGCTTCTCACACCGGGTGGGAGCCTCGGGCCCTGCGCCCTGGTCTTTGGCTTGATCTTCCGGGAGAAGCCCAAGCACCCGAAGAAGCGCATTCTGGAGATTTCCTCGGCGTATGGGCTTCATGACAGACGCTGCGATGCCCATCTCTTGGCTTCTCGTGTGAATTGTCCCTCCCGCGGTCGTGAGCATGATAACCGGCGTCATCGAGATTTCAATATCCCGGCGCATCTCCTCGACTAGCGTAAACCCGTCGAACTCGGGCATGGTGGCATCGATGATGACTACCTTGAATTCTTTGCCTGATTCCTTGGCCCGGCGCATCGCAGCCAGCGCGGAGGGGCCATCCACCGCGATGCTGGGCTGCATATTGCACTCCAACAGCATTGCCTGCAGTGTCCGGCGGTTCGTATAGTTGTCGTCCACGATCAGCACGCGCACGTCGTGAAGGCCGGATGTGACGTGTTGAGTGGGATGTGACTTGCCGCCATCCTGCGGCGAGCAACACGCGGTGAAATGGAATGCGCTTCCGATGCCGGGCTCGCTTTGCACCCATATCTTCCCGCCAAGCATCTCAACCAGATGCGACGAGATGGCAAGCCCAAGTCCAGTGCCGCCATACTTGCGAGTCATGGATCCATCCGCCTGTGAGAACGCCTCGAAGATTGCCGCTTGCTTTTCCATGGGAATGCCAATGCCGGTATCTGTGACGGCGAAATGGAGATTGACCGACTCGGTTGCCTGGAGGTCGGTGTCCACGTGGACGATAACCTCGCCGCGTTCGGTAAATTTGATCGCGTTCCCGATCAGGTTCAGGAGAATCTGCCGCAAGCGGTAGGCGTCTCCCACCAGCGCATCCGGCACGTAGGGCAGGACATTGAAGGTCATCTCGAGGCTTTTTGCCTGGGCCCGTGCGGCAAGCGCCGCCATGGCGCTGCCGACGGTGTCTCGAAGGCTGAAGCGGATCGGATCCAGCGCGACCTTTCCAGCTTCTATCTTGGAAAAGTCCAGAACCTGGTTGATCATCGTAAGAAGGCAGTCGGCCGAGCTCCGAGCAGTTTCCAGGTACTCTCGCTGTTCGTCCGAAAGGTTCGTTTCGAGTGCCAGCTCCGTCATTCCGATGATCCCGTTGATCGGGGTTCGGATTTCATGGCTGACGTTTGCAAGAAATTCGCTCTTGGCCCGGCTGACGGATTCCGCCACCT
>DASQID010000239.1:0-12761 GCA_035631775.1 Acidobacteriota bacterium | reverse complement strand
AGCTTTCAAACAAAGAGTTTTCACTGCTGGAGTACCTGCTCCGCAACAAAGACCAGATTGTGACGCGCAACATGATTGTGGAGAATGTTTGGGACGCGAGCTTTGACAATTTCACCAACGTGGTCGATGTTTATATCAACTACCTGCGCAACAAAGTGGATCGCGGTTTCGAAACCCGACTCATCCACACGGTCCGTGGAGTAGGATACTCACTGCGCGGATAATCTTTGTGAACCCGCGAAGCCTCCGATTCAAGCTCAGCTGGATGCACGGCCTGGTGATCTCGCTTGTCATACTCTTCATCGGTTTCGTGCGCTACAATACCGTCTCCTATCGATCGAGCCGCAGCTTCGATGACTCGCTGTTGAACGATGCGCAGTTCCTGGCTTCCCATTTTCGTCTCCGTGCCGACGGCTCCTGGGTTCTCGAGGCATCCTCGCCCGGGGATAAGCTCTCGCTCGAGGAGTTGAGATCGAACCTCATTGTGACCGACAGCGCAGGAAACGTCATACGCCCGGATTTGCACGACCATTACATGCAAGGATTCATTTCCAGCGGCGGCCTTCGCGGCACACTGAAGCAAGGATCGGGCTTCGGGCTTACACTGGCGGCAGGCGGGGACACCTATCGGTTTGTAAACCTGATCGCGCCGGATTCCGGCAAGGAGGTCATCCTCCACTTGTGTCGATCCATGGAGTCATTGAGAGGGGTCCTGAATGAGTACTTCTATATTTACCTGTTCTCGGTCCCGGTAATCTTGGCTATTTCCGTGCCGGTCGGCTGGTACCTCGCCGGCCGGGCATTGAAGCCCTTTGAGGAGGTAGCCACAATTGCGGAACAGATTACGTCCGAGAACCTCAATACCCAAATCACCACAAAGCGCAATGAGCAGGAAGTTCGTAGGCTGGTGCTGGCATTCAACTCGATGGTTAAGCGTTTGAACGAATCTTTTCAGCAGATGCGCAAATTCAACGCCGATGCGGCTCATGAACTGCGGACCCCTCTTTCGATCCTGCAGGGCGAAAACGAGATTGCGTTACGCTCCGCCGGCTTGCCGGAAGAAATTCACTCCGTGCTCGCAAGCAATCTCGAGGAGCTGCAACGCCTGACACGAATCGTCAATGATATGTTGATACTCGCAGAGGCTGATGCAGGCAGCCAGGTTCTGGCGAGGAAACCCAACAACCTCAGGCCGATGCTTGAAGACCTGGTGGAGCAGATGGGGGTTCTTGCCGAGGATCGCAGTATCGAATTCGATCTTGCGGAGATCAAGGATGTCGTAATCGATGCCGATCCGCTTTGGCTTCGCCGGGCCTTTCTGAATCTTCTCGATAATGCAATCAAGTATTCCAAGGACTCTGGACGGATCGAAGTCCGAACCGTTTTGCGTGACGGCTGGGTTGATATCTCGATTCGTGACGAGGGAATTGGGATCGCTCCTCATGATCTGCCTCATATCTTTGACCGCCTCTACCGGGCTGACCCTGCGCGCAGCAGGTCCAGTGGGGGCGTGGGACTCGGACTGGCTCTGGTGAAGTGGATCATCGAAGCACACCGTGGTCACATCCGGGTGAAAAGCATAGTGGACCGAGGCACCACCTTTAAAATAAGCCTTCCGACGCTGAATCCGCCGGCGAAAGAGGATCTCAACGACCCCGCGCTTACTTAGGGCTGGCGCAAGAATAACTTCACCCCCCCAGGCCAGCAGCAGAATGTGAAGTTATTCTTGCGCCAGCCCTAAGAGTCTCAAAGATCTCTTCGGGCGCGCGGGCGATTTCGTGTTGCCTTTTGGAGGATGATCTGATTAAAATGATTGTTTTGCCCTCGGAGGTTGAGACTGTGTACGCTGTCATAGTGAGCGGTGGCAAGCAGTATCGGGTCAGTGAAGGCGATGTGGTTCGCCTGGAAGCGTTGGAGGCGGATTCCGGCGCACAAGTCAGTTTCAACGATGTCCTGCTCGTCAAGTCCGACGAGAAGATTTACATTGGACGCCCTGTGGTGGAGGGGGCTACCGTGCAGGGTACGGTCGAGCAGAACAGCCAGGGCGACAAGATCCTTGTGTTCAAGTACAAGAGGAAGAAGCAATACAAGCGCACCCGCGGACACAGGCAGCACTATTCGGAGGTGCGCATCGACAAGATCAGTCTGCCGAGCTGACGTTGGATCACTCGGTTTATCAGGTTCCGGAGTAAGAGATGGCGCACAAAAAGGGGGTAGGAAGTTCCAGAAATGGGCGGGACAGCCAGTCGAAAAGGCTGGGCGTGAAGCGCTTTGCCGGGGAAGATGTCTTGGGTGGTACGATTCTGGTTCGGCAGCGAGGCACGGTTTTCAAGCCGGGCAACAATGTCGGGATCGGCAAGGATGACACTCTCTTTGCCAAGATCCCAGGCAAGGTCAAGTTCCAGGACAGGGGCCGGCTCGGCAAATTCGTTCATATTCTGGCTGAAGCCTGATCGTATTCTCAGTCCATTGTGAGCACTTTCGGGGACCCGGTTCATTGGGTCCCCGTTTTTTTTTAATGCGCTCTCCAAGTCGCCAATGTTCATAGATCGGGCCAAGATCAAGGTCATTGCCGGAGGAGGAGGAAACGGCTGTCTTGCCTTTCGCCGGGAGAAGTCGGTGCCGCGTGGCGGTCCCAGTGGAGGCGACGGGGGCCGGGGCGGGGACATCTACCTTGAATGCTCCGACCGTGTCAACACCCTCCTTCACTTCCAATATAAACGCCTATTCAAAGCTCAGCGCGGAGCACATGGGGAGGGTGACCGCAGGCACGGGAAGGATGGGGAGAGCATAACGATCCTGATTCCGCCGGGCACGCAGGTTTTCACAGAACCCGAGCACGAGTTGTTGCGAGACTTTGCGGTGACGGGAGACCGCCTGCTTGTGGCGGCTGGCGGCAGGGGCGGAAGGGGTAATGCTCAATTTGCGACGCCAACGAATCAAGCGCCCCGGCGCACCGAGCCCGGCCTGCCTGGGGAAGAACTGGATCTGTCGCTCAGCCTCAAGCTGATCGCCGATGTTGGACTTGTGGGATTCCCGAACGCGGGCAAGTCGACACTGATCGCGCGGATCAGCTCCGCCAAACCGAAAATAGCTGACTATCCTTTCACTACCCTCGTGCCGAACCTGGGGGTTGTTCAACTGACGGAGTACCGCAGCTTCGTGGTGGCGGATATCCCCGGGCTCATCGAGGGTGCGCACGAAGGCCACGGGTTGGGCGACCAGTTCCTGAAGCACGTGGAGCGGACTAAGATCCTGGTCCACGTCGTCGATATCTCCGAGACGGGGCGGGATCCGGTTACCGATTACAGGACCATCCTGCACGAGCTGGAGCTTTTCAATGAAGACCTGTCAAAGCGCAGTCAACTTGTGGTCGCCTCCAAGATCGACGTGCTCGAAGATCCAAAGAAGATTACCCGCCTCAAATTGATGTGCAGACGCAGAAGGCTTCCATTTCTCGCCGTCTCCGCGGTATCAGGCGCAGGCATTCCTGATTTGATCGGCCTGCTTGCTCGGCTGCTCGGAATCTAGCTTGTTCACGGTTCTCAGTTCACCGTTCGCAGCCAACTCTGTGAACCGCGAACTGTGATCTGTGAACTGTGAACCGGCCTTATGTGCTAGGATGACTTGTCCGGATTGTGGAGGGAATCCGATTTGGGAGCGATCAGACTCGGAGTTCTGGGCGGCACCTTCAATCCTATTCATCTCGGACATCTCCACGTTGCGCAGATGGCGCAGCGTCTTTTCGATCTCGACCGGGTGTATTTTGTGGTCGCTGCCGCCCCTCCGCATAAGCCTCTGCGAAATCTCCTTCCACTGACACACAGATACGCCATGGTAACTCTGGCAACGGCGGGCTCTCCTGCTTTCTTCCCATCCCTGATCGAGCTCGAGCGGCCAGCAAGTCCTTACTCGATCCATACTCTCGAAAAAATCACGCGCCGGAATCGGGGGAAAGGCACGAGACTATATTTTATTGCCGGCGGCGATTCACTTGCCGAGGTGTCCACCTGGAGGAACAGCGAAAGGTTGCTGACCTCATACAGCTTCATCTTCGTCACGCGTCCCAGCTCAGGTCCTGTTGAACTGACGTCCGTGTTGCCGGCCACAGCTCTTTGCCGGGTGCGGGACCTGACCCGGCTGCCCCGACACCAGGCCCGGCGCCAGATTCGTCTCGAAGAATCCTCGGGTGAGAGCCGCGTTTTCATCGTGGACCTGAAAGCCCTTGATATTTCAGCTTCCCGAATCCGGGAGCTGGCCTTTGATGGAAAACCGATCCGGCACCTCGTTCCTGCCAGCGTGCATGAATACCTTCAGAAAACCCACTTATATGGTGAACGATGAAAGATGCTTTGAAGATCGCTCTCAAGGCTGTTGATGACAAGAAAGCATCCGACCTGGTGGTGCTCGACATTTCCGGCATAGCCTCCTTTGCAGACTACTTTCTCCTATGCTCGGGTGACTCCTCCAGGCAAATCCAGGCAATAGCGGATGAGGTGGAGGAGAAACTCCGGTGCCAGGGATTGCGAGCAACCCACATTGAGGGCTACCGCAATGCGGAATGGATTCTCATGGACTACATCGACCTTGTGGTCCACATCTTCTCCAAGAAGGCCCGGGCCTATTATGATTTGGAGCGGCTGTGGCGAGACGGGAAGCGGCTCGATGCGGAAAAGCTCCTGGCCGAAAGAGGCACGAAGGCTGCTCCCGTGAAGTCCCCCAGGACGCAGCGGAGAGGTACCACTCATCCACGGTGACTATCCGAAGGCCAGTTCCGCGAGGTCGAGACTGATGGTGGCCGGGCGCAGTTGATTTGACAAATCCCTTTCTGTAAAATTACCGCCTTTGATCCGGCGAAGGCAGTTCCGGAAGCCCAGGCATGATCATAAGAATTCTCTGGGTAGGAAAGACGAAAAGCCCGCCGATAAGGAGTTTGTCGGGGGACTACCTCGAGCGCCTCCGTCACATGACAAGAGTTGAAATCACCGAGATTCGCGACCCAGCGGCGGCACGCAGATTGACACAAAGCGAACTCATTGTGACGGAGGAGAGTGAAATCTTGAGGTTTCTCTCAGGTTCTAGCCGGATAGTTCTCCTGGATGAGAGGGGAACCGAGCTCTCATCCCTTGAGTTCTCCCGCTGGATTGCCGGCGAGCAAAACCGGGGAACAAAGGAAATTTCGTTTGTAATCGGCGGGCCCGACGGTACAGGACCGGAACTCGCCAGACGAGCAAACCTGAAGTTATCATTGGGCAAGATGACCTGGACTCACGAGATGTGCAGGGTGCTACTGCTTGAACAAATCTACCGAGCGTGCTGCATCCTGCGAAAGATTCCTTATCACAGGTAGCCGAGCACGGGTGGCGGAGATGGATGCTAAGAAATTGGACTATTTCAGGGAAAGGCTGCACGCAAAACAGCTAGCCCTCAGCCACATGGTCCAGCGCACCGAGGGGTACGGACGAGAAAAGGAGCCGGACATCCAGGACGTTGCGGACATGGCTGTAGAGTCCTACACCAAGGAATTCATGTTTGGCAAGAGCTCCGGGGACCGCCACATACTCCAGATGATTGTCGAGGCTCTAGATCGGATCGAGGACAAGACTTACGGCATCTGCGCCAACTGTGAAAATCCGATCCAGCCAAAACGTCTGGAGGCCGTTCCCTGGGCACGGCACTGCATCCAATGCCAGGGTTTGCTCGAAAAGGGTTTACTCCAGGAATAGTGGTCGGCGGTCCGTGGCCGAGTCCGCCTTCAGCGATGATAGGAGTAGTTCCCCATGTCACCGGCCGCTGATCCCTATCACTGCCAAGCGCAGGCGCATTTGGTTGCCAAGCCGTTCATACCGACAACCCGGGATCTGCCTGCATCAGTCGCGCGACGCATTGTGGATGCGCTTCTCAATCTCGTCTTTCCCGAATCCTGCTTTGTCTGTGACGCGCCGGTTTCCCGGCACCAGGACTGCGGCGTTTGCGACATGTGCTGGGGAAAAGCTCTCCGACTGCGGATCCAGGAGCCCTGGTGCGCGTCCTGCGGCCTTCCATTTCAAAACCTCGGAACCGGCGAGACCCATCTCTGCAGCGACTGCATTTTGCGACCACCCCCCTTCTCGGGGGCCCGATCTTTTGGCTACTACGCAGCGGAGTTGAGCCGCATGGTTCTGTATTTGAAGTTTCGGCGTAGACAGAACCTCGTCGGTCTTCTGGCGCCGCTTCTGACCAGCACTTTCTTTGATTCCTGGCAGAGAAGCGAGTTCGATGTCATTGTGCCGGTTCCTTTGCACCCGAGGCGAAGGCGCGAACGCGGCTACAATCAGGCCGCGCTCCTGGGACGAGCTCTTGCCCGCCATGTCGCCTTGCCGATTTGCGAAAACGCGCTGCTCCGAGTCAGATATACCGTACCTCAAGTGGGCCTCACTGATCCCGAGCGACTGCGCAATGTCCACGGAGCATTCCGGTGCCGGAAACAGGCGACCGTGGCGAATCAGCGTGTGCTTCTCGTTGACGATGTCATGACGACCGGGGCAACGCTTGCAAGCGCCGCCGAAGCTCTGCTGCGCGGCGGTGCGTTGCGCGTATCGGCTATAACGGTCGCTCGTGCGGTGCCGGGACTGCAGGATCTGTAAGGTCCGCCTTCGCGGTGGCCTTTTTTTTAAAAAGCCACCGCTAAGGGCTGGCGCAAGAATAAATTCACATTTTGGCGCGAGCGCCCGCCGCCGCGCCCTTTCAGGCTGCGGCCCGCAGGCCCGCTGGCTTTGTTGCCCGCTCCTCACATACCACCCCGGGTATAGCTCGTCGCTCGCGCCTCGCCAGCGGGCCTGGGGGCCAGCAGCAAAATGTGAAGTTATTCTTGCGCCAGCCCTTATGGTCCCTGCCCCCACTCCCGCCAGCGAGGGGATCCGCTGCGCTCACTTTCTTGACGCATCTCTGACGTTATGCTCCAATGAAAAGATGGGGGAAGGACGTGTTCTGTCTATTGACTATGGTACCAAGATTATCGGTTTGGCTTGCAGCGATGCGGCCAGGCTAACCGTCCGTCCGCTGCCTTCCGTGCGCTTCATCAGCCGCCGACACCTGATGTCTCGACTCCGTTCGGAAATCCTTGAGAACGAAGTTCAGGAACTGGTTATCGGAATACCCTTTAACATGAACGGCAGCTCGGGAAGAGCAGTGCAGAATGTGGATCGATTCGCAGAACTTTTGCTCAGGGAATTCAAATTGCCCTTGAGGCGAATAGACGAAAGGCTTTCAACCGTAGAGGCGACGGACATCTGGAGGGAAATGAGCCCGAGGCAAAAGCGCAAGTACCGCACTGTCGATTCCTTGAGTGCTGCGCTCATTCTTGAAAGATATCTGAGGGAGTATTAGCTCTTGCGAAACCAGATAATTCTCCTACTCACGCTTCTGCTCTCTTCTGGCGCAATCGCGACCGGGTGGGTAGTCTGGCAAATTCGAACCCCGTACTATGCTGCGACCGGGGAGACGTTTGTGGACATCCCTCGGGGCGCCGGACCGGGCACTATAGCAGGACTGCTCACCCAGGCCGGTGTCCTTCGAACTCGGCTCCCCTTCCTGATCATCGTGCGTTGGAACGACGGCACCCGTCGACTGAAGGCAGGCGAATACCGGTTCACTGCTGCCGCAACCCCCGAACAAGTAATGCAGCGCCTGATGCGCGGTGACGTCTTTTACGTCTCTGTCACCGTTCCCGAAGGACTGACCGCTCGCGAAACCGTGCAACACATCGCCGGCGCCGGGCTCGGCAATCCGAAAGAACTTGAAAACGCTCTTCTGCACACAGACTGGATTCGGGACCTCGCACCGGAGGCGGCCAGCCTTGAGGGATACCTCTTCCCGGAAACCTATCACTTCCCCAGAAAGGTGAGCTCCGAACAAATCGTGAAGTCGATGGTCGACCAATTCAAGCTCAGATTCGCAAGGCTAACCGATTCGCACCCGATTCCTAAAAACTGGACGGCCTCTCAGATTGTGACTCTGGCATCTATGATAGAAAAGGAGGTCCAATGCCCCGATGAGCGTCCCATCGTCGCTTCCGTCCTTGTCAACAGGCTGGTAAGGGGCATACCTCTTGCCTGCGACCCGACTATTATTTACGCACTGAAGCTTCAAGACAGGTACGACGGCACTATCCACAAGTCGGACCTGGGAATGGATTCTCTCTACAATAGCTACACCCACGTCGGTCTTCCACCCGGGCCAATCGCAAATCCGGGTGAGGAGTCTCTGAAAGCGGCACTCATACCACAGACAACCGATTATCTCTTTTACGTTTCGCGCAACGACGGTACCCACCAATTCTCAAAAGATCTTCGATCCCATCTTTCCGCCGTCGCACGTTTCCAGAAACGGCTGAACCGCCGCCCGCGTTAGGGTGCACTTTGCCGCGGCAGATACGGCTGACTCGGGAATTGAGAATTGACTTGGAATCTGCCCGATGTTACGATTCGGATCGTGCGCGCCGAACGTCCAATTCCCTGCTCTGTGAAGGACTTGGGAAGCTACTTGTTCGCCGCATTGCTCGTTGCTTGTGCCCTCGAATATCCCGCGCATGCACAGACCCAAAGACCCAATCTCCCCGACCCAGTGAAATATGTCAACAAGCTTGACGTTGTCTGGAATGTCGTCAAAGCGGTTCTGGATGATATGGGATTCAGCATAGAACTCGAAGACAAGAAGGCGGGAAGACTGGTGACGAAGCCTTATGAGTTCATCACCGGAACGCTCACGTCAACCGAAGTCGACAAGGTTGGCATAAAGACGGATTCGATTACTGGAAGCTGGCTCAAGGCGCACTATTCCGTAGAGGCGCTGCTCGAAATCGTTTCGCCGTCTGAGACTCTGGTCACCATTCGCACCAAGATGGAGGCACTCAATCGCGACGTGGACGGAACCGAAAAGTGGCTTCCTGTGGAGTCTCTGGGAACCTTCGAGAGGCGCATCCTCGGCAAGATCAGCATGAAGCTGATGGGTAATGATAATCAGCTGGACAACAAAAAGGGATTCTGGAACAAGAGTCCTCAGCCCGTAAACCCACGACCATCAAGAATTCCAACTCGACCTCCCATCTAATGTCACTCCCGTCCTTCGTATACAATCCAACCAAGCTAAGGATCGTCCTGTTGGCGATCGGTGTCATATCGGCCCTGGTCGCCTACATTCTCCACCGTGTGCGTGCGCGCCGCGAGGGAGAGGCCTCCGGCCCAGTCATTCTGCTCAACCTCGATAAACCTCCTCTGGATAAGCCCGAGACCCCACTCCGGGCGGAAGAGTCCCCTGCAGAACCGGTTCAGGTTCCCGCGCCCGCGCCTCCCTCCGAGGCGGGGCAGTCGGCCGGGTATACGATTCAGACCCTCCAGCGCCGGCCGTCTCTTGCATTGGATCTTGCTCGTATAGCATTGATTGTTCTCTCGCTCGTTGTCGCGGCGGGATTTATCCTCATCATCCTGCCCCAACCCGCCGTGGACAGCATGTCACAAGGCCTGCAAGCCAGAAGCGGCGTCACTCCCAAGCAAGAGATGATCTCCCTGCTCTACCTCGGAGACGAGGTTAAAGATCGCGAGTTTCATGTCCGTGGCGTCGTGCGCAACATCACGGCGCAACCCATCGAGAAGCTGGACGCTCTGATCCGCCTTTATGGCTCCGACGGCAACCTGCTTGAAACCGCGATAGTGCGGATGGACAAAGAGACCCTCGCCCCGGATGAAGCTGCCGAGTTTCACCTGACATACCCGAACTACAATATGCAGTTCTCCAGCTATGCGGTAGACTTCAAGTGGCGGCAGGGCGACCTCGTGCCTTATAAAGACCTGCGCGGGTCGCGTACGCAAAGTTAGCCTCCCAACATCAGACCATTTATGCAGAAGCGCAAGTACAGTCTGTTCTATCTTTTCCCCTATCTGGCGCGCTACCGTACCAACATACTGGTCGGATTCTTCATGGTCGTGCTGACCGCCCTCGCCAGCATGGTCTCGCCCTGGGTATTGAAGTATGTCGTGGATGACCTCAGGACCGCCTTTCTCAGAGAAAGACTCCCTTTCTATGCGGCCCTGATCATAAGCGCCTCCCTCGTCGAGGGCTTCTTTCGCTTTTGGATGCGCAGGATACTCATAGGTATCAGCAGGGATATTGAGTATGACCTGCGCAATGATTTCCTGGAACGCCTGCAGAGACACTCACTATCCTTTTTCCAGTCGCGCAACACCGGCGACATCATGTCGCGGGCGACAAACGATTTGAATGCCGTCCGTTCCGTGCTCGGCCCGGGAATCATGTACTCCATGAATACGTGCGTCACGGCGTTGATCGCCATGACCATACTATTGCGCATCAACTGGAGGTTGACCATATTGGCATGCGTGCCAATGGCCCTGGTCTCCGTGATTGTCAAGAAATTCGGCCAACAGATCCACGATCGCTTTGAGAGTATCCAGGAGCAGTTCTCCGCGATCAGCACCAAGGCACAGGAAAGTCTCTCAGGAATACGGGTAGTAAAGGCTTTTGCCCGTGAGGAATCGGAGATTGAGGAATTCCGCAGGCTCAATAATGAATATGTCAGGCGGAGCATCTCCCTGATTCGTCTCTGGGGGATTTTCTATCCGTTGATGTCCGCGTTGCTTGGCATATCCACGATTGCTCTGCTCTGGTATGGCGGCCGCCAGGTGATTTCGGGGATGTTGAGCCTGGGCGAGTTTGTCGCCTTCATGGGTTACCTGGGGATGCTTATCTGGCCTACCATTGCAGCCGGTTGGGTGATCAACATCTTCCAACGGGGAACCGCCTCCATGGAACGTATGCTGGAAATCCTCGAGGCGGAGCCCGATATCCGGGAGTCCCCAGATGCCTCGTGTCCATCTCCCATCACGGGTGCGTTGGAAGTCCGCAATCTGACTTTCCGCTATCCCAACTCTTCACAGCCGGTCTTATGCGATATAAGCCTCAGCCTGCCAGCAGGTGAGACGCTGGCCATCGTCGGGCACACGGGAAGCGGCAAGTCCACCCTGATAAACCTCATCCCGCGGCTTTTCGATCCTCCCAAGGGTTCAATCTTTATCGACGGTCACGATGTTCGGGACTGGCGCCTTGCCGATCTGCGCAAGGCAATCGGCTATGTTCCGCAGGAGACGTTCCTTTTCTCAGATACAATTGCCGAAAACATCGCATTCGGATTCGACAAGAGATCGTCCATGGAACCGATTGAACGCGCCGCGCAGATTTCGCACATAGCTCAAGACATCCGGGGCTTTCCGCAACAATTCAGCACATTCGTGGGAGAGCGCGGAATCACACTATCGGGCGGGCAAAAGCAGCGGGTCGCAATCAGCCGCGCCATTGCGGTGCAGCCGAAGATACTGATCCTCGATGATTCGCTGTCGAACGTGGATACCTACACCGAGGAAGAGATTCTCCAAGATCTGTCAGACGTAATGAAAAACCGTACGACGATCCTGGTTTCTCACCGAATCTCGACAGTCAGGAATGCGCACCAGATTGTGGTGCTCCAGGAGGGCAAAATCGTCGAGCGAGGCACTCACGAATCTTTGATGGCGCTCGAGGGTATTTATTCAGATCTCTACCAAAAGCAGCTGCTCGAGGAGGAGCTGGCGAACGCCTAGGAAATAACAAGCGTCAGGTCTTGAAAACTCCATTTTGCTTACTTCCGCTTACTGCGGAACCCAGGTCACAAAATGAAATTTTCGAGACTCGATACCATCTGCGATGCGGTTGGAACAAATGCCGCCCGAGCTTCATGAAGAACAAGTACTGGGAAAGGCGTACGATGCGCGCCTGATGCGTCGGCTTCTCGGATACCTGCGGCCGTATCGTATGTCGGCATTCCTCTCCCTCGTCTTCATCCTCTCAGCCTCCGGCCTCGCGGTCATCCAACCCTACCTGGTAAAGGTTGCGATCGACCGATACATCCGCAATAGCGATTTTGGAGGACTCAACCTCATTGCGCTTGCCTATCTTCTCACCCTCGCTGGTGAGTTCTGCTTCAGTTTCGGGGAGACATGGGTGTTGAACCTGATGGGCCAGCGGATCATGTTCGATCTTCGAATGGAGATTTTCACGCATTTCCAGAGGCTGGATGTGGCATTTTTCGACAAGAATCCGGTCGGCCGACTCATGACCCGCGTTACCACGGACGTCGACGCCCTGAATGAACTGTTCACGGCAGGCGTCATTTCAATCTTTGGAGACTTGTGCACCCTGACAGGGATAATTGCCACGCTCTTCATACTCAATTTCAGGCTGGCGCTGGCAATATTCTCGGTTCTACCGATGCTGTTCCTGGTCACGTTTTTGTTCAAGATCAAGGTGCGCGATTCCTATCGCCGGGTGCGAACAGCGATCGCTCGCATCAATGCCTTTTTGCAGGAGAACATCACGGGTACTGCGGTGGTACAGATCTTCGGCCAGGAAAAAAAGCAATATGACAGGTTCACCAAGATCAACCGCGAACACCTTGATGCAAACGTGCAATCGATTTTCTATTATGCAATTTTCTATCCTCTCCTCGAACTGGTCGGCGCCGTTGCTGTCGCCCTGATTGTCTGGTACGGCGGCCGGCAAGTCTTCCAAGGTACTCTGACCCTCGGAGCGCTGGTGGCCTTTGTCCAATACTCCGACCGGTTCTTCAGACCAATTCAGGACCTCAGCGAGAAATATACGATCCTGCAATCTGCCATGGCCTCATCGGAACGGATATTTAAATTGTTGGACACTCCCCCAACGATCGAGTC
>DASQID010000238.1:0-14708 GCA_035631775.1 Acidobacteriota bacterium | reverse complement strand
GATGCAATGCAAGTCTTTGTCGACGGGGGACCGGAAGCAGGAGAGTTGGCCAGCCCCGAGATATTCATGGCCTCCAGCGACAGAATTGCATTGGATGCGGCGGGAGCGGCCCTCCTTCGTCATTTCGGTGCGGGACCAATCCTGGGCAAATCCGTGGTCTTCGAGCTCGATCAGATAAAGCGTGCCGTCGAGCTGAATCTGGGAGCAAGAACGGGCAAGGAAGTCAACCTCTTGGCACGCGGCACCGCGGGTGAGAATCTCGCCTCCCTCCTAAAGGGCATTTTGACCGAAACCCCCCACGAAGAAAAGCAGTGACCGGGTTGCAGCCGGCGATTCGGGCTGGTTCGCGCACAGGAGAAAACCATCCGCGCATCGTCTCGATTGAATTAGGAATCTTCTCGTTTTCGCTTCCTCTTAAATAGTGACTGAAGTCGCCGGCGTCGCACCGGCCTCTCACTTGGTCACCAAGTGCGCACGCTAGATCGTTAGCTCGTACCTTGCGCGAGTCCAAAGCCCTGCGAAGTGCCGGAGAATCCGCCAGCAAGAATTTCCGCCTTTCATTAGAAAACTCAAATAAATCTGGGATACCCCCCAATACTAAAATATTTGCTGAAAACGCACTATTTTTGCTTTTCGAAACACATTTTCAGGTTTATCGTATTAGTAGGTAAAAACCCCCCAATCGGGAAACCGAAAACTGACCAAAGATCTTGGGTTGGAGGACGAATGAAAAAGGATTTGGATTCCATAATCCTAACGCGCCAGGAATTGCAGATCATGAAGGTGGTCTGGGATCGTGGTGCAGCGACTGTAAAGGAAGTCTGCGACGTGATTTCGCAGAAAAAGGCTACGGCCTACACCACAGTCCTTACGCTGATGGGGATTCTCGAGGACAAGGGTGCTCTGACCCATGTGAGGGCTGGCCGCGCCTACATCTACAAGCCACTCCTGTCGCGCCAGCAGGCAACACGTAATCAGCTCCACGACGTGCTTGTCCGTTTCTTCGATGGGCGGGCTGACAAGATGATCGAAAATGTGCTCGAAACTGTGTCGGGGCAGGAACAGGCAAACCTTCTGCGCAACTTGCTCGAGTCAAGACGAGAGCATCAGGTGGCTTAGTGGATGCCGGGCCGGGGATGACATCAATCCCCGCCCGGCTCGTCCATCTTAGTACTTAGTACATTGTCGGACCTTACCCAGAGGGAGCGTAATAGCCTTTCCGATAGCTCAATTTCAGTCCCCGCTCTCCGATTTTGATCTCCACCTTGCGATAAGTGCCATCGCGCTTTGTGTTGCTGGAGAGGTAGCCGATGTTGTACTGACTGCGCAATTCCTGGTTGATTTGGCGGAAGGCGTCATCGAGCTCTTCAACTTTGAAGGGAAAGAAGGCACGGCCGCCGGTTTCGTCGGCCAGCTGTTTCAGCACGCGATCTCCGTTTTTCGTGTCGCCCACTCCGAAGAAGCCCCCACGGTTCACGCTGATGGAAAAAATGGTGGCCTCAGCCTTCAGAGCCATTTCCAGGGCTTGGTCGAAGGTCATCTTGCTCGATTGATCTTCGCCATCTGACAGGATGACTATTGCCTTGCGGCCCATCTCGCGGATCAGCTTCTCGTCGCAGGAGAGATAAACGGCGTCGTAGAGCGCGGTTCCTCCGGCAGCTCGAAGGCTCCGTATTTGCTTGGCCATCTTGTTCGGGTCATTAGTGAAATCCTGAACGAGCATGACGCCTGAATCGAATTCCACCAGCATGGCTCGATCCCTGTCCTTCAGGACGCTCTGAAAGAAGGCAGTGGCAGCGTCCTGCTCGAATTTGAGCTTCGGCGCGACGCTCTGGCTGGTGTCAACCAGCAAAGCGATGGTCAGTGGGAGGTTCATCTCCCTATTGAAGTTCTTAATATCTTGCTTCTGATTGTCTTCGAGGACGGTAAAATCCTCACGCGTGAGGTTGGTTACAAACGAATTGGTGTTCTTGTCCCAGACGGAGCAAAAGATATTGACCAGGTCAACGCTCACGCGATAAGTCTGATCCGAAATTCGCGAGGCTGGTTGCTGTGCCGAGGTTGCAGTCCCGCTGGCGGCACCCTGGCTGGAGCGTGCGGCAGGTTGTGTCATCGACAGGCACGCTAAAACCATCGCGAGGCCGTATCGCAAGACTCGGAAAGGCGTCATAATTACCCGCATCGGTGTCGGTTAAGGTCCTATTCCCCACGGATTATAGGGTCCGCAATCGGTCGAGTCAAGGCAGGGAGGTGTGTGCGTAACCCACCGTCGATCGTGGTGAGACTCAGGAGAGTTTCTGCCGTTCCCGCCGGGAAATCGGGAAAAGAGGACGAAACGTCAAGAGCCACAGAGGAGGGTGAGGAATTTCTCGAGTTCCGGCGGAAGCTGGGAAGTGAAATCCAGCGCCGCGCCCGTGCGTGGGTGGCTGAATTTGAGCCTGTGTGCATGCAAAAAAATCCTGGAGAGCTGTGTGGCCGCCGGCCCCAACTGTTTTGAGAGACTGTGGATGCGACTTCCGCCGTAGACCGTATCGCCGGCCACAGGATGCCCTTTTCGGGCAAGGTGCACTCGGATCTGGTGGGTCCTTCCGGTCTCGATCCGCACTCTGAGAAGCGCCAGGGTGCCGTATTCCCTGAGGATCCGGTAATGGGTCACCGCCGGTCTCGCCTTGCGCGCCGACGTCGATATCTTTCTCCTGTTGTGCGGATCCCTGCCGATGGGCATGTCAATCGTACCTGCTGCCGGGGTCGGCCGCCCGTGAACCAAGGCAAGGTATTCCTTAGTCACCTGCCTGCTCTTGAATTGTTCAGCCAGAGCGCGATGAGTCCAGGAGTTCTTGGCAACCACCATTACCCCGCTCGTGAGTTTGTCCAACCTGTGTACGATGCCCGGCCTGACGGGATCGCCGGTCTCGATAGGACCCATTCGGTAGAGGAGTGCGTTCACCAGGGTTCCGGAGTGGACGCCGGCCCCCAGGTGGCAGACCATGCCTGCCGGTTTTTCGATGACCGCCAGATCGCAATCCTCGTAGAGGACGTTGAGTGGAATATTCTCAGGGTGAGGTTGGGGAGCAGGCTGGGATGATATTCGTATGCTGATCCTATCGTTAATTCTGAGCCGATATCCCGTCTTTACCTCGGTATCGTTGACCTGCGCCAATCCCAATCGGATCAGCAATTGAATCTGCGATCTGCTCCGATCCGGCATTATCCGTTGGAGGTACTGATCAAGACGGACTCGAGCTGCCTCGGCCGGCACACACCACGATTCTGTCTTTTCGCTCAAGACTCGGTTGCCTCGGCTCGACGGCCGCGCAGATAGAAAAAGAGTGCAACAGACACGAGCAGGGTCGCGAGCCCGATCAACTGTGACGTGGAGAGAAGTCCGTTCAACACAAAACCGCGCTCATCGTCGCGGAAAAACTCCACCACGAATCTGATCGCGGCATAGCTGAACAAGTACTCCAGGATGATCTGCCCGGCGAAGTGCTTGCGCGAGAGCCGCCACGTCAGAAAAACAAACAGGAGAAACGTCGCAAGCGCTTCATAAATCTGAGTGGGGTGCAGCGGTGTATTCAGCGGGACTCCCACGTTTTCATAAGCGTATTTGTTGGTGAATGTGATACCCCACGGAAGACTGGTGGGTTTCCCGTAGCAACACCCCGCCGACAGACAGCCCAGGCGGCCGATGGCCTGTCCCAGTGCGATACCGGGGGCCGCAAGATCCGCCACATTCCATGCCGGAAGCTTGACTCTCTGCAGATACAGCGCAGAGGCACCCAATGCCAGAAGGAGTCCCCCGTAATAGACACCGGATGAGCGTAGGGTAGAGAGGGAAAAAATCTCACGGGGATTTTGCGAGTAATATGAATAGTCGGAGAGGAACAAAAGGACTTTTGCGCCCACCAAAGCCGCAAATATGACAATCAAGCCCATATTCCATATCTGATCCGGATTCATCCCGGCTCTTCTAGCGTTGCGGCTGGTCAGCCATATGCCTGCGATAAAAGCGAGTGCAAGCAGCAGGCCGTAGGTGTGAATGGTGACAAATCCGACATCGGCAATCTTGGGAAACATAAGCAGCTCAAAGGAATCCTATTTCACAGGTTCTCCGCCGGACATCTGTTCAGGCGGCCAAGAGATCAACAGGGCTCGTGCATTCCTGATTGGATTGCCGCAGGTGGAGCCCACGGATCGGAGCTCATCTGCGGCTCTTCGAATCGTCGCATTACGGTTGTGAGATGTTTTATTCCTCCTCCTGTTTCCTTTCCTTGCTCGCTTCGTCGATGATCTTCTGGGCGATGTGCGCGGGAACCTCATCATAGTGAGAGAATTCCATATGATAGGTACCACGGCCGCCGGTTACGGACGTAAGCACAGGTGAGTATGTGACCATTTCGGCCATCGGAACCTGAGCCCGTATGATCTGGATGTCGCGTTTCATGTCCATTCCCTGTAGACGGCCGCGCCTGCTCGTCAGATCTCCCGTAAGCGCACCCGCATATTCCTGCGGCGCATATATCTCGACGTTCATTATTGGCTCGAGAAGTACCGGATGCGCTTCCTCCATGGCCTTCTTGAATGCAATCCGGCCGGCAGTTTTAAAAGCCATTTCCGAAGAATCTACCGCATGGTAGCTCCCATCGTACAGGACTACCCTGAAGTCCACTACCGGGTAGCCGGCAAGAAATCCTCTTGCGGCGGCCTCGACGATCCCCTTCTCTACGGCGGGTATGAAATTCCGCGGAATAGCTCCCCCGAAGATTTCGTCCACGAATTCGAAGCTTCCGCCGCGCGGCAAAGGCTCCATTTTGATCCAGCAGTCGCCGAACTGGCCGTGACCGCCTGTCTGCTTCTTGTGGCGTCCCTGCACGTCCGCCTTGCCTTTGACGGTCTCCCGGTAAGGGATTTTCGGTGTCTTTAGAATGACCTCGACGCCGTAGCGCTGGCGCAATTTGGCGACCGTGACCTCCACGTGCAACTGGCCGGATCCCGAGAGGAGGAGCTGCTTTGTCTGGGCATCTCGATTGTACCGGATGGCCGGGTCTTCCTCCGCGATGCGTGCGAGCGCGCTGCTGATCTTGTCCTCGTCACCGCGACTCTTTGGCTCAATGGCAAATGTGATCGATGGCTCCGCGATCTCCACCGTAGGAAAGATGATGGGATGGGATGGATCGCACAAAGTGTCTCCGGTCGTAGTTTCACGCAGTTTGGTCACCGCATAGAAATCGCCGGCGTGCACCTCTCCCGCCGGGATCATGGTCTTGCCCTGCGGGAATTGCAGAGGACCGAATTTCTCGCTCTTGCCCTTCGTCTGGTTGTTATATGTCGTGTCGGAGCGCATCACTCCAGAGTGGAGTCTTATCAGGCTTATCCTGCCTGTGAACGGGTCCGCGATAGTCTTGAAAACGTAGGCTGCATATGGCTCTTTGCTGCTGATCGTTCTCTCGACCGGTTCCTTTGTCTTTGGATCCATGGCGGTGATTTTGCCAATGTCCGCTGGGGACGGGAGGAAGTCAATTATTGCGTCGAGCACTTGAGCAACGCCTATGTTAAGCGTGGCGCTGGCGCAGAGCACGGGGAAGATGCTCCTCTGTGCAACGCCGCTCTTCAGCCCGGCGATCATATCTGCTTGCTCGAGGGTTCCTTCCGCGAAGAATTTTTCCATTAGTGCATCACTTCCCTCGGCTACCTTCTCGATCAACTTTTCGCGGGCCTGCTGAACCTCCTCCTTCATCTCAGCAGGCACTTCGATTTCCTCGAATTTTCCCGAGCCGTCGCGTGCATATTTGAATGCCTTGTTGCTGATGAGATTCACTATCCCGATAAAATCTCGTTCCGATCCGATGGGGATCTGAACAGGTACGACCGATCGCCCGAATGCCTCCTCGAGGGACGCCATGCTTCGTTCGAAGCTGGCGTTGTCACGGTCCATCTTGTTGATCACGATCAGGCGGGGCTGGCCGAACTCTTCGCAATACTCCCAGGCCTTCTCGGTCTGCACCTCCACTCCTGCAACCGCATCCACCAGCACGACACCTGCATCCGATGCGCGGAGCGCCAGGTTCATCTCCGTCATGAAAGTCGGATATCCGGGAGTGTCGAGTAAGTTGATCTTCTTCCTGTTCCACTCGCAATATGCCAGGGCGCTGCTTATGCTGATCTTCCGCTCGATTTCTTCTTCTTCCCAATCCGTAACTGTATTGCCGTCCTCTACGCGGGCAAGACGATTGACGGCACCTGAATCGAAGAGCATCGCTGAGGTCAGCGAAGTCTTGCCCGCGGCTCCGTGGCCGACAAGACAGACATTGCGGATGGAGTCACTCTCGTAAACCCTCATAAAGCGCTCCTTTCAGGAGTAGTAAGAGGTATGAGGTTCAGAAAAAGAAACAGATACTATCACACGGTTACCGTGGTCGCAATTGGACTCCCGGCGCGCCGAGCTTAGAACCAGCGGTTCGCCTCGGCCTGCAAACGACACCTGTCTTGGCGCCTTTCAGAAGCGGTGGCTCTTTAAAAAGACCACCGTCAAGGCGGGAAGACGCGAAGGAACGCCAAACTCCTTTGGTTGCGGCTATGCTTCATCGGGTGATCCCGTCACCGTTGGACTTCCAGAAATCAAATCTTCGGTTTGCAGAAGGGAAGCCGCTATACTTGATCAAGCCTCGGAGGATTCATGCGGCCTCTTTTGAGTCAAGTGGGTCTGGGAGTTCTGCTGTTGGCGGGGTGTTCGCAGTCCCCGAAGGTATCGGCGGACGTGCCGGTGCTCAGCGGGGAGAGAGCGATGGATCATGTGCGTGCCCTGGTCGCTTTTGGTCCGCGGCCGCCAGGTTCTCCGGAGATCCAGAAGTGCCGCGAGTACATTGAGCAGCAATTACGCGGCTACGGTTATCAGATTGAAGAGGATGCTTTTGTTGCCGAGACCCCCTACGGCGCCAAGAAGATGGTCAACCTGATTGCTCGGAAGGGAGCGGGGGATAAGAGTGCCATTGCCCTGGCGAGTCATTACGACACCAAGTACATGGAAGGAAAGCGATTCGTAGGGGCAAACGACGGCGGGAGCAGCACAGGTCTCCTGATCGAGCTTGCCCGCGTACTCGCCTCGAACAAAGGCGGACTGGATTACTGGTTTCTGTTTCTGGATGGGGAAGAGGCATTCGTTGACTGGAGCACTTTTGACAGCACCTATGGAAGCCGGCACCTTGCACGGAGATGGAAGCAGGAGGGAGTAGCCGCCAGGGTGAAGGCGCTCATTCTGCTCGACATGGTCGGCGACAAGGATCTCGGTCTTCTCAAAGATGCCAATTCGACCAAATGGCTGAGCGACCTTATGTGGGACACCGCGACCAAAGTCGGCTTGGGTGGAATAGTGACGCGCAACGAATCGGCGATGGAAGATGATCACATTCCGTTTCTGGATGTGGGCATTCCCTGCGTGGATCTGATCGATTTTACCTATCCCCCGTGGCACACCGACGCGGACACCTTGGATAAGATCAGTCCAGAAAGCATGGAGAAGGTGGGGAACCTCGTGCTGGCTGTTCTGCCGGCGCTCCAAAAGATTGGTTCCACCCCTCGCTAGTCAGTCTTCCATATCTGACTCTGATTTGGCGCGGAGCGGCTGCCTGCGAGAATCCAGTGACGCCTGCCTTTGGCCTCGGACAGGGCAGGGAGGGTCTACAAAGACCGGCTAGCGCCCTGTCGACAGCGAACTCTCGGATTGGTCCTTTTGGGATTCTTTGAAGTCGCAGTCCTCGTTGTTGCAGAACCGGACAGTGCCTGAACGTTTGGTAGTCTTGGTCAGGGTAAACGGAGCATTACACTTCGGGCAGGGTTCCGGCAGGGGCTTGTTCCACAGGACAAAATCACACTCCGGGTAGTTCGAACACCCGTAAAAGGTCTTTCCGCGGCGGGATTTCCTTTCGACGATTTCTCCACCGCAGTTCTTGCCGCACTTCACGCCAGTCGACTTCAGTTTGATGTATTTGCAGTTCGGGTAGTCGCTGCAAGCCGTGTACTCTCCGTAACGGCCGTGCTTTATTACCAAGTTCTTACCGCAGGTTGGACACAACTCGTCGAGAGAGATGTCCTGCTTGACCTTCACTTCGTCTGCCGACTTGACTATCTTTTTCGTATTCCTGCACTCCGGGTATCCACTGCATGCCATGAACTCCCCGAAACGGCCGCGCTTCAGTACCAACGGTCTCCCGCATTTCTCGCAGATCATCTCCTCTTCCTGCGGCAGCGCATCCGCATCGCCATTATTGACCTTGGGTATCTCACGGGTGTTTTTGCATTCCGGATACGCGGAGCAAGCGAGGAATCGTCCGAATTTCCCCCACTTGATGACCATTTTACTGCCGCATTTCTCACAGACCTCGTCCGTGGGAATTTCTTCGGCTTTGACATCCCGCATGTGCTTCTTTGCGTCGGCCAGGCGTTTTGCGAAGCGGCTGTAGAACTCCCTCATTGCCTCCAGCCAGCGCTCACGACCCGACTCAATGCGGTCGAGGTGGTCCTCCATCCGGGCGGTGTACTCGTAATCGAATATGTCCCGAAAGCTCTCCACGAGCAGCTCAACTACGATTTCGCCGGTCTCCGTCGGATGAAACTTGCCGTCATGTTTGACCACATATTCGCGGTCCTGGATCGTGCTCAGGATTGAGGCATATGTGCTTGGACGGCCGATGCCACGAGCTTCCAGCGCCTTGACTAGGCTGGCCTCGTTGTACCGGGTCGGGGGCTGCGTAAAGTGCTGTGAGGGCTTCAGCTCTCTCACCTCGAGGATCTCTCCTTCGCGCATCTCTGGAAGAATCCCCTCAGCTTCGCCTTCCTCTGGCTCCTTTGCCTCACCGTTACGTGCCTCTTCATAAACGGTCAGGAACCCGTCGAACTTGCGGATGGATCCTGTAGCCTTGAATTCCACTCGACCTGCCTCGATCTGAACGTCCGTCTGGTCAAAGATCGCCGGGTTCATCTGAGACGCAACAAACCTTTTCCATATGAGCGCATAAAGCTTCAGAAGGTCAGGCTCGAGGAAGTCCCTGAGGCTTTCGGGAGTGCGCTCTACCGAGGTGGGCCGAATTGCCTCGTGTGCTTCCTGCGCAGTCTTTTTCGACTTGTAGTAAATCGGGTGATGAGGCAGGTACGGTTCTCCATACTCCCGCTTGATCATATCCCTGACGGAGTGGAGTGCTGTCTCGGAAACTCTTGGGGAATCCGTGCGCATGTAGGTGATCAGACCAACCGCCCCCTCGGTTCCGATCTCGACGCCTTCATAGAGGCGCTGAGCAATAATCATGGCTCTCTTGACCGAAAAGCCCAGCCTCCGGGCCGCATCCTGTTGCAGCTTGCTCGTTATGAAGGGAGGAACCGGGTAGCGTTTCTTTTCGCGGCGGTGGATCCTGCTTACGCTGAAGGTGGATTTCTCCAGTTCAGCTACCAACCCCTGAGAGGTCTGGCCGTCCGCCACGTTCCACTTCTTGCCGTCCAGGGCGATTGCCTTCGCCGTGAAATCCGGAGGCGCCTGGGCACCGAGTCTCGCCGTCAGATTCCAATATTCCTCTGCTTTAAAGGCCCGTATCTCCAACTCGCGCTCGACGATCATGCGGAGGGCTACCGTCTGGACACGGCCCGCCGAGAGTCCTCGGCGCACTTTGTCCCAGAGCAGGGGGCTGATCTTGTATCCCACAAGGCGGTCCAGAATGCGGCGAGTCAGCTGTGCGTCAACCTTGTGCTGATTGATCCGTCCGGGCTTCTTAAATGCTTCGTCGATGGCGTTTTGGGTGATCTCGTGAAACAGAACTCGGTAGACTCCCTTGGAGTCGTCCGCCAGCTCCTCCGCCAGGTGTTGGCAAATAGCCTCACCTTCGCGGTCGGGATCAGCGGCCAGGTAGATGGCCTTGGAGCCCTTTGCGGCTGCTCTCAATTCTTTGACTATCTTTGCCTTGGCAGGGATTATCCCGTAATGCGGCGCAAAGTCCTTCTCGATGTCCACGCCAAGCTTGCTTTTCGGCAAATCCTTGATGTGGCCAACTGAGGCCTTTACAGTATAATTTCTGCCAAGGTACTTTCCGATCGTTCTTGCCTTGGCGGGCGACTCCACAATGACTAGTGACTTTGCCATAGAAGGGCGCACACTATACCAAGCCTAGGAGAAATGCCAAACGAAATTATCTCTCGGGCCTGGCGACTTTCACGTAAAGATTTCCCGGCACCTGCCGGATTCTACCTCTCATTTCGAGCTTCAAGAGCAGATCGCTGAGAATCGGGATAGCCAACCCGCTTGTCTGGTAAATCTTATCAAACTGTGTCGCGTGGTCCGTCTCCAGCAACTCCATAATCCTGATTTCATCAGCGGATAGCAGCTCGAGCTCGGGTCTTGACACAGGCTGCGCGTCTTCTTCCGCGAGGATCTTGATGCGGAGCTCCGGAGGGAATTCCTCCACTATATCCCTCCAGGACTGGACGAGCTTAGCCCCCTGCTTTATCAGGAAATTAGGGCCGAAGCTCTGTGGCGACGTCAAGTTACCGGGGATTGCGAAGACTTCCCGGTTCTGCTCGAGGGCTAGCCGCGCGGTAATGAGCGAACCACTGTATTCACTGGCTTCAACGATCACCGTGCCCAGACACAGACCGCTGATGATGCGGTTTCTCACCGGAAAGTTTTGCGGAGACGGGGACGTTCCGGGAGGAAACTCTGAGAGAAGCAGGCCGCCTTCTGCGATCTGACGGGTCAACTGCCGGTGCTCACGTGGATAAACGACATCAATGCCACAACCCAAGACGGCAATAGTCCTGCCCTGTGCAGCCAGGCAACCTCGATGGGCGGCAGCGTCGATGCCCCGCGCTAGTCCGCTCACGACGGCTACGCCACGGCACGTGATGTCGGAGGCGAGCCCTTCCGCCATCTGCAGCCCGTAAAACGTGGGCTTGCGTGTGCCCACCACAGCTATGCATGGTTGCCCAAGCAAATCCAAATTACCTCTCGCATAGAGTACGAGTGGGGCATCGTGGATTTCAGCGAGAAGTGCCGGATACCCGTCGTCCCCCCGAACTATGAACCGGCAGTCCTCATGAACCCCCCAGTTCAGGATCTCTTTGGCCATCTCCCTGTAGGTTCGCAGCGCCAGATGGCCGCAGGCCTCTGACGGCACCCCCAAAGTCTCGAGCTCTACCCTGGTCAAGGTGAAGATCTCTGACAGGCCTGGATGCGCGCTCCAAAGTTTCCTCTGTGCCAGCGTGCCTATTCCTGGTACCAAAGTCAGCTCGATGGCTTCTTGTATTCTAGTATCACATGAGACATCCATTTATAAGTGTGCTCCACCATTACTCATTTGTTTGAGAAAGTGATATCCCTCTCCCACCAGAACAGCAACGCCGGTTCCTACCTGAGGTCGCGGGACTCCCGGTCCCTGGCAGTATTTCTGCCGGCCACATCAAGCATGAGCGTGCGGATTTTCAATCGTCAGTGGGAGACGAGAATTCCTGTTATAATTCTCCCTCGTTATTGTTTCGCTCACGTCTCATGTATTTCCTGAAATCGGGCAAAGAGACAAAAATTGAAGATATCGTTTTCACCTTTTCTGAACTCCGTTCCGTTGGGGTGGTCTTTCATTCATGGTCCGCTCAAGAGCAGCTTCGAGGTGATCTTGTCGTCACCGGCCAATTGCGCCGATCTCCTGGCACGCGGGGAGGTCGAAGTGGGGCTGATTCCGAGTATTGAATATCAGCGCATTCCGAAGCTCCAGATTATTCCGGGAATATCAGTTGCTTCTACCTCTCGGGTCCGGAGTGTCCTCCTGGTGCAAAGGCGGGAGGTGGAGGAGGTCCGTTCAGTCGCGCTCGATACCAGTTCACGCACTTCAGTGGTTCTAGCAAAACTATTGCTCGAATTAAGGATGGGGCTGAAACCCAGATACATTCCCCACCCCCCCGATCTCGATGTGATGCTGCGCAACTGCGATGCTGCGATCGTCATCGGGGATAGGGCGCTCCAGATCGCGCTGGAGGACTTCAGGATTACCGATCTGGCAGAAGCATGGATCGAATGGCAACACAGACCCTTTGTGTTTGCCCTCTGGGCCTGCCGTTCTGACACGTCACATGCTGGCGAGTTCGCAGGGATATTCAAACAGGCTAAGGAATATGGCCTTGCTTCAAGGCCACAAATAGCGGCAAGTTATGCGGAGTCTCTGAGCCTGCCGGAACCATTCCTCCTGAAATATCTCTCCGAGAATGTCGATTACGACCTGGGGCCAAGTCACATCGAGGGACTCTCGAGATTCTACGCTCTTGCCCGGGAAAAGGACCTTATCGCGGAGCTGAGGCCGGTCCGGTTTCTCAACTTGGACACGTCAAACACGCCGGCAGTAACCACCACGCGGTGAGCAAGACTGCCACGAATTCCACAAAATGCCCATCCCTATCACTAAACATTGGTTGTTGTAGTTCTGGTATTCGTGAAATTCGTGGCAGATCTGGCTCTAGGTTTCGCCGTCCAGTTCGATGTTCCAGTAGAAGTAGTCCCGCCATGCTTCCGGGGCTGTCTTGAAGCCGATTGTTATGTGCAGCATGGTCGGAACCCACCCAGGCTCCTTGGGGCGTCGGATGATATGCATACCTGCTTCTTCCGGTGTGCGCCCCCCCTTGCGGTGGTTGCATTCAAAGCAACAGGTAACTATGTTGTCCCAGGTTTTCCCCCCGCCCTTCACGATTGGCGTCACGTGATCGAAGGTAAGGTCCTCGGTCGAGCACTTCTTCCCGCAGTATTGGCAGGTGTGGTTGTCTCGCGCATAGATGTTGGCCCGGCAGAACTTGACATGTTGAAAACGCTTCCTGATCTTTACGTATTTCAGGAGCCGCATTACGCTGGGCAGTTTGATCGTGAAGCTGACGCTGTGGACCTCGCGATCATACTCTGCCAACACCTCGACTTTTCCCTGGAACAGGAGCGTCAGCGCCTTCTTCCAGGAGATGATGTTAATCGGCTCGTAGGTGGCGTTAAGGACCAGTGTATGTTCCATCTATCCTGCCTGTCCGCAGTTGCTGCCCGGACCCACTCTATTTTGGTGACTGGACGGGGCTCTGTTTTCGGTGGTGTCCTCCGATCTTCTGGGCTCACAGCAAAAAAGATTTTGCCTATTCAAGTAAAAAAATGTCCGCAAGTCAAGCCCTGTTAAGGCTTGGCAGGGCTTGTAGGGGAACTAGTGCTTGCCCCGGTCGTCTTCCCAGGCTGCGATCTTGGGGGTATATGAACGATGAACTCTTAACCATAGCTGGGTGGGAATACCTCGTGTCCTTGGTGTTCTTAGGTGATTAATTTTACCAGACGTGACAACCGTCTTGCTCGAATTTTGTTTACCCTTTCCTACTCAATTCATAACATCATCCCAGTTCGCAGCGAACTGGTGCCACGACAAATTGCAGATTTCATTAGGTTGCGGCCTTACTCCATGACGCTATAAGAGGAATACTTCCATGACGGTTCAAATCGGAGCGGAAGTTCTGTTGCGAGAACGTATTGATCTGGTTAAAGGGGCAAAAGTCGGTGCCGTGGTTCATCCTGCGTCGGTGTTTCCGAGTCTCCAGCACACTGCTGATGTGCTTTTGAGCGAAGGTCAGTTTCGCCTGATCTCGCTCTTTGGCCCTCAACATGGAGCCCGAGGTGAAAAGCAGGACAACATGATCGAATCGGAATTCTACCGGGACCCGGACACTCAACTGCCTGTCCATAGCCTGTACGGTGCAGCGCGGCGGCCGACGAGCGAAATGCTCGATGGACTGGATATCCTCCTCTACGATTTGCAGGATGTCGGGACGAGGGTCTACACCTTCATCCATACGATGGCGTACTGCATGGAAGCCTGCGCCCGATCCGGAAAGCGCATGATCGTGCTGGACAGGCCGAACCCGATCAATGGAGTTCAGATCGAGGGAAATCTCCTGAGCAGGGACTACACGTCGTTTGTTGGGCTTTACCCAATACCGATGCGCCATGGTATGACGGTCGGAGAATTGGCCCTCCTCTTCAACTCTGAATTTAACATCGGATGTGACTTGACTGTTGTCGCCATGAAAGGGTGGCGCCGCTCCTACTGGTTTGACGACACGGGGCTGCCTTGGGTCGCGCCCTCGCCGAACATTCCGACCCTGGATTCTGCCACGGTCTATCCGGGAATGGTGCTGTTGGAAGGGACTCAGCTTTCGGAAGGAAGGGGTACTACGCGCCCGTTCGAAATAATTGGCGCACCATACATCCAGCCACGGCAATACGCAACCTGCCTTGGTGCCTTGAACCTGCCTGGGGTGTTCTTTCGACCGGCATACTTCGAGCCGACCTTCCAAAAATGGAAGGGAATAATTTGCGGTGGAGTTCAGGTCCACGTGAAAGATCGCAGCGCCTACGAACCTTATCTGACGGGGATTATGACAATCTCTGTGGCCCGATCGCTATATCCAGCGAACTTCCGATGGCGGGATCCGCCCTACGAGTACGAGTACGAGAAGCTCCCGATTGAAATCCTCTGCGGAGGAAGAGAGATCGCGGGAATGATCGAGAAGGATCTGTCACCCGATCAATTCAGGCATGCCTGGCAAGGGGATGTGGCCGGGTTTGCTCGGCAGCGCGAGGCTTACCTCTTGTACGAATGAAGCAAGCCACCGGGTGCTGCCCAACGCCATTGACACCACCACATGTTGTGTCTAAC